>NZ_MEFH01000020.1:0-61783 GCF_001725095.1 Sphingopyxis sp. SCN 67-31
ATGGTGCGCAGCTTCAAATCGGAATGCTGCGCGTGATCACGTCGGAATGGTGCGCACGATCAAATCGGAACACTGCGCGTGATGACCCCGGAATCCGCAATTTCGGATCAGACTCTAAAGAAAATGACGAAAATGAAGATACGAACCGCATTGCGCAATCTGGACAAGCATGGCCAGCAGCGCGCGCCGGAGGTGATTGCAGAAGAGGGCCGGCAACTTGAAAACCATCTTAAGCGGTTTCGTTCTGAGTTGGTCCGGCTTGAGGTCGTCACCTCGCAGACGAAGGGCAAGACGCGAATCCAGGTCAGACTGCGGCTGCAACTGCCCTCAAGCGTGATCGCGGCGCAGGAAGAGGGGTTCGAGATCGAGCCTGCCTTGCGCAAGGCCTTTGCCGACCTGCGCCACCGCGTCGACCGGCATGCGGCGCGTCTCAAGCACGAGTCGGAGTTCAAGCGTCCCGCCCGCCGGCGCCGGATTGGCGCCCCACTCCCGCCCGCGCGGGACGCGGCGGAGGCGGGGCGGCGCCAGCTTTTCTTCGGCCTGATCGAGGACCACCTCGATACGGTCTATGATGCGGTCCGGCGCGAATTGACCTATTTCGAATGCAGTGGATCGGTGCCCCAAGGATACCTGAGTGTTCGCGATCTCGTCGATGCGACGATCCTCAAGGGGCTCGAGCGGTTCGAGCGGCGGCCGATGCGGTTCTCAGTGGGCGACTGGCTCGCCCAACTCGCCTTCGAGACCATCGGCGAAGAGGCCCGCGCCGCCCGCCGGGTTGTGCCGGAAAACGCCGCCTCGCTCGATGCCGCGCCCGAACAGCCGGCACAGGATCCGACTGAGACTGATCAGGAGCTGTTCGAATTTCACCAGCCTGACGAAGTGCTGCGGCTGGAGGATCTGGTCGGCGACGGCACGGCGACCGACCCCGAATCGGCCCTCGACCGCCACGAAACGGCGCTGTGCCTGCACCGCGCACTTTCCGCACTGCCCGCGCTCTGGCGACAGGTCCTCTATCGGACCTGCATCGAGGACGAGGCGGCGGCAGACACGGCGGCGCTTATCGGCATACAAGAGGACGAGGTGGCGACCATCGCCGCGGCCGCCCGCGGTTTCCTGCGCGCGAGACTGCGCGAAGCGGGGCTGGCGGTCCCGATCGCAGAGGATGATTGCGTTGACTCCGAGATCGCCCGCGCAATGCGCCTGCCCCAGCCGATCGACGAGCGCCGCCGCGTGGCTGCCGCCCTGAGCGAAGGCTCCACCGGCACAACGGCCTGACGAAACTGTAGGGGAGATGAGACGATGACGACAACCTCGGAAACTGCTTCGAACTCGATACAGGACATGCTGTGCACCCTTTCGCGCAACTGGTGGCTGTTCGGTCTGCGTGGGGTGCTGGCGCTGATGATTGCTGGGCTCGCTTTCCTGATGCCGGCCGAGTCGCTTCTGGCCCTGACGCTGGTGTTCGGCGCCTTCTCTTTTGCCGACGGAGTGTTCGGTCTGGTCGCCGGGATACGCAACATCCGCAAGGGCGAACGCGGGGGCTGGCTGATGTTCAGCGGCCTCCTGGGGATCGCCACGGGCGTGGTCGTGGTCGTCTCGCCCTTCGTCGCAACGCTGGTCCTCGCTACATTCCTCTGGGCCAGCATCGCGTTCTGGTCGGTGTTTTCCGGCGTCCTAGAAATCGCGGCGGCGATCCGCCTGCGCAAGGAAATCAAGGGAGAGGTCTGGCTCATCCTGAGCGGCCTCATCTCGGTCGCGCTGGGTGTAATCGTGACCTGGATGCTGCTGACGCGTCCGCTCGAAAGCTTCCTGGCCCTCGGCTGGCTGCTCGGCTTCTACGCCGCCCTTTTCGGAGCAATGATGATCCTTCTGGGCCTGCGGCTGCGGCGCGCGAATCAGGCAGGGCACGACAAAACTCCCGGCGTCAACCTGTCCGCTGGCAAATGACGCGCTTGGGGAAAGCCGGGCGGCCCGTCGGCGATGACGACGATCTCACCCATTGGGACGAGACGATCTTCGAGCGCTGCCTGAGGGCCGGCTTCAATCCCTTCGGCAGCGGACCGACACCGGTCTTTCTTCGACAGGCAGACCAAAAACAAAGCTGCGAGAAGCCTGATGCTTGGCTGGAGTCAGATTGCGAAGAGGACGATCGCCAATGAATTTCGGACTGCGCGACCTTGCCTATATGGTTGTCGCCGCCTCGTTGGGGATCGGCGTCTATTTCATGTTCCGCGCCATATATTTGGTGGAAGAGCCTCTGCCGTTCGCCCAAGAGATGACACTGGTCTTTCTGGGCGCCGTCGTCACGATCGCGCTGACCGCAGCTCTCCTCAACCGTCAGACAGAACTCGAACTTCGAAAAGAAGGAAGAGTGCTCATCCTTCAGCAACAATGCGACATTTACATGTCGTGCATAGAAAAGGTGGCGGAAATTGTCGAGAAATCAGAACATGATGAGAGACTGATCGACGATTTGAGGGTTCTGAACCACAAGCTTGCAGTGGTTGCCAGCGAAGAAGTTCTGACCTGCTTCGAGGCCGTTCTCGACACCTTGTTGGCCGGCCTCACGGATGGCGTGCTTGTCGAAGCAGACGGCGAGAAGGTGATGCAGTCCGTCGCCGATCTGACCTCGGCGATGCGATCTGATGTCCTTCACAACGTGCCTCCAACGTCAATGGATATAGCGAGCGCCATTCGCCGAAATTCGAGCCGAATGGAACAACTTGACGATCTCAGTTTCGAGGCGGAGGTTGCGACGAATAAGGAGAACAGCAATGCGCGCTCATAACTGAAGCGTCCCGGGTTTTCCGGAGGCGGTTTCATTTGAGTCATGCGACCATATCGAGGTTCTCTCTGGCTGCATAGTAATTGGCTTCGGCCTCGGCGGGCGGGATATGCCCGATAGGGCCGAACAGCCGGTGATTGTTGAACCAGTCGACCCAGCGCAGGGTTGCCATTTCCACAGCCGATACGCTCGGCCATGATCGCTGTCGCCAGATGACCTCGGCCTTGTAGAGCCCGTTGATCGTCTCGGCCAAGGCGTTGTCGTAGCTGTCGCCAACACTGCCCACCGACGGAACGAGGTTGGCCTCAGCCAGGCGCTGGGTGTAGTTCATGGCCAGATATTGCACGCCCCTGTCACTGTGATGGATCAGGCCGTCATCGGGCCCGGGCCTGCGCGCATGGATCGCCTGCTCGAGGGCATCCAGCACGAAGTTCGCTGTGGCGCTGGTGCTAACCTTCCAGCCCACGATCCTGCGGGCGTAGGCATCGATCACGAAGGCGACGTAGACGAACCCCGCCCAGGTATGCACGTAGGTAAAGTCGACCACCCACAGAGCATTGGGCCGACTGACGCGGAACTCGCGATTGGCCTTGTCGAGCGGGCATGGCGTCTTCGGATTGCTGACGGTGGTGACCGTTGTCTTGCCGCGCCGCACGCCTGCCAGCCCCATGGTCCGCATCAGCCGTTCCACGGTACACTTGGCTACCGCGATGCCCTCGCGGCGCAGCTGGTGCCAGACCTTGCGTGAGCCGTAGAGGCCAAAGCTGTTCTCGTGGACACGCTTGATGTCTTCCTTGAGGTCGTCATCGCGTCGCACACGGGCCGGACGCCTGCCGGGATCGGCAAGACGGACGGCATGCTCGTGGTAGGAGGATGGGGCGACCGCCAGTTCGCGGCAGATCGGCTCGATACCCAGTTCCTCGCGGTGAGCGTCGATAAACGACATCACCATTTGCCGTGGCGGTCGAGCTCCGCCTGAGCAAAATATGCGGACGCCTTGCGCAGGATCTCGTTGGCCCGGCGCAACTCCTTCACTTCGCGTTCCAGCGCCTTGACCCGGTCCCGGTCGCTGGCGGCCTGCGCCGCTGGTCCCGCTCGTCGGCCAGCCTCCTCACGGCACCAGCGGCGCAAGGTCTCGGTCGTGCAGCCGACCTTCCCGGCAATCGAGGACATCGCCGCCCACTCCGACGGGTAATCCCCCCGGTGCTCCTCCACCATCCGCACCGCGCGATCGCGAAACTCAGGCGAAAACTTGTTCCTTATAGCGCTCATCGTAGCTCCTTCTCACAAATAGGAGCCTCCGGAAAACCCGGGACGCTTCAAACCGTTGGGGGCGTACCTTCAAATGAAAGCAACCCGTGGGTAATTAGTCCTGTCAAGGTGTTGTTCGCCTTCCCTGTGTGTGCCGCGCGATCAGACGGATACAGCGATACTCGAGATCAGCCTGATTGTGATGTGGCGGATCAGCCGACAAAGGCTTGCCGTGCGCGTGAAAAAGCAGTGGGAAAAAAATGTGGCTTGGCGCGAGACCCAGCGCCGCCCCGCAGCGTAAGTGATCCTCCAACTTCACGGCCGGATTGCCACTCTCAATTTCGCGCAGCCACCGAATGCTAATACCGACCCGCGCTGCGAACTGTCGTTGCGAGAGGAATTGACGTCGTCGTTCTCCCTCAATCCGTCGACCTGAAGATTCCTTCAGTTGCGCCAGCAATGCATCGTGACTGGTGGTTACGATTGTCATTTTAATTCCTGCCCGAAATGGCCAAGCATTGACTGCGTTCGGCAGGTGCAATGCTGATCGGCCATCGTGAGCCGGGCAACGGGAACTGCTTGCAAACCGAAAGTTTCGTTCAGCTTGTCGCCAGATTGGGATCACCCGGATCCCGCTCCGTTTAGAAATGGCGCGCTCATCGGCGGACCCGCTTTGCACTCTCCTGCCTGCTATGGGCAGCACGGTGCCCCCTGCCTTGTCCCGCCGCGCCGTAACCGCGATCCACCCTCCACATGAACAGCGGTCAGGGCGCAATGATGTCTTCATGCCCAGTCTCCGCCCCGGTCAATGTCGAATGGCGCACTCCGCGCTGAGGAGGACACATGCTACGCAATTTTGCCGATGATTGCTCTTCGCGCCTTTTGTCCGTCGCAAGCCTTCCGCTGATTGCGGCGTTGTTCAGCATCAGCCCCGCCGCCAATTCCCAGGAAATCGGCGAGAGGATGGCACTGGCAAAAGCTGCTGCCGACGCGGAGCAACAGCTCCACCAGACCTTCACCAATCTCCAGTTCGAGGACTTCGGGCCGGCACCGGTGAAAGGACCGCTCTACCAGGCAAGTGCCGGTGGCCGCATCGTGTACTATGCCCCCGAGAGCGAGCATCTGCTGTTCGCGTCGATCTTCGACAAGAACGGCGTCAACCTGACGGCGCTTGCGCAGGAGGCCGGGGCGGCGAAGCGACTGAAGGCGATCGACACTGCGGTCGCATTCGCTGTCGGCCCCGAGAACGCGCCGACCATCATCGAGTTCACCGATCCCGATTGCCCCTATTGCCGCGCGCTCGACCGCTATTGGGCGGCGAAAGCAGCGGAAGGCAAGCCGGTCCGACGCCTGGTCTTCTTCGTCAGCGGCATCCATCCCGAGGCGGCCGCGAAGGCCGAGCATATTCTCTGCTCATCGGACAAGGAGGCTGCATTCAAGTCTATCTACGCCGGCTCCGCGCCCGCGGTGCTCCGAACTTGCGCCGAGGGCCGCACCAAGGTCGAGGCCCACGCGCGGATTGTCGGCTCGGCCGGTATCACCGGCACGCCGACACTGATCGCCGGCGGCAAGCTGATCTCCGGCTTCCAGCAAGCCGAGATCGAGGCGTTCCTCTCTTCAGCGAAGACCGCCCATGCGCCTCGCTGACGCCTTCCCCTTTTTGGCGGACGCCCGAGCACCGGGAGCATCATCGCTCCCTGCCCGGGCGCACCGGAATGCCGGCGGCGGCGCCCCCATCGGGCCGTCCAGCGCAGTCGTCGGCCGACAGCGATACTCGTCGATGCCGGCAGGCAGGTCAGCGGACAGCCCGACTTTTGAGAAAGTGAGTAAGGTGATCAAAAATCTCCGAAACAATGCGCTCTCGGTCGCCAACATCGGCATCCCGGTGCTGCTGCTGTCGATCATCGCCGCGAGCGCGCATGCGTTCACCGCGCCGGTCGCCGGCGACCTCGGTTACGACATCTACGACATCGTCGTGAACCAGGGGGTCAAGGGCCCGCTCGGCTTCGTCGGCGGCGTCGCCGCCTTCCTGTTCGGCGTGTCGCGGCTATTTTCCAACATCATGATCGGCATCCCGACGATCGTGGCGGCGGTCTGCCTGATCAAGGCGGACTCGATCCTCCAGACCTTTGGCATGGTGATCTGACGGCATCGGATTGCAGGCGATCGTTCCGGTTCCACCGTTCGCTTGCAATCCGGTCACCGGGAGGATGGCTCCCGGAAAAAGCCCCGTGGCCAGCGCCTGCGGACGCGGGGTTGTGAAGCAGGAGGAGAAGGGTCGATGGACGAACGCCTGCCCCAGTATCTGCACAAGCCGGTCCAGATCCTCTGGTTCGGATCGGACGAGTTCGTGCTGGTGGTCACGACCATCTTCGTCGCCGTCATCGTCGGCGGTCTGGTCGGCTGGGCGTTCATCGCGGCCCTTCTCCTTTTCCTGCCGTGGAAGCGCGCGCAGCCGCGCGGCTTCCTCGCGCATCTCGCGTGGCGATGGGGAATGCTGCGCTTCCGTCATTATCCGGGTCCGACTCAGACCCGCTTCTACGAATGAGGGCGCCCATGTTTTCGCGTTCCCGCAAAACCGCTCCCGTCGACCCGCTGGTTGGCAAGCCGGCGAGCTTCGGCATCCACCGTTATGTCCAAGGCTCGTCGAACCTGTTCGAGGAGAACCGGCTGCTCAAGTTCGCGATCGTCGGGCTGTTCGGCATCACCGCGGTGCTCGGCGCTGTCATCTACAGCTCCGACCAGAAGCAGCGCACCGTGGTCGTGCCGTTCGGCGCCGGTGGCGATCTCTATGTGACGGGCTCGAAACCGTCAGCCGCCTATATCCGCACGATCACGCGCAACATCGTCGCGCTTGCCGGAACCTATTCGGCCTATTCGGCCGATCGGCAGTTCCAGGAACTGCTCTCGATCGTCCATCCGTCGGCCTACAACAGCATGCGCGACAGCCTGAACAGCATCCTCGACGAGCTTGCCGGCAACCCGACGCTGTCGATCGCAACCTATATCCGCCCCGACCAGCCAGTCCAGTGGACCGACCGCGACATCCTCGTCCCCATCGAGAAGGTGCGGGTCATCGGCGGCGTCATCCGCAAATTCCGCGGCAACCTTCGCATTCGCTACGCCATCGAGAACGGCCGCTTCTGGCTGGTCTCGCTCACCGAGGAGAGTTTTGATGTCCAGGCTCGCTAGGACGGGCGTGGCGCTCATTTGCGCCGCGTCGCTGCTGCCGACTTCCGCATTCGCGCAGGCGATTACCGCGTTACCCGATCAGGTCAGCACGATCCGGCTCTCGAACCGCGACGTCAATCATATCGTCTGCGTCGGCGGCGAGATCGAGGATGTGAAGTTCTCGGCCGAGAAGGCTATCGCCGTCGAGCGCGCTGGCTCGGACGCCTGGATCAAGTTCCTCGTCAAAGAGATCGACGACATGGGGGCGGTCACCCGCACCTATGTGACGACACCGAGCGAGTTCTTCATCTCCTGCAATGGCGCCATCTATCCGCTTCACGCCGAGCCGTCGGATATCCCGGCCCAGACCGTGACTCTCGTACCCGGTCGTCCGCAACGCGCGCGGGCCAACGAGGATTTGCTCGGCCCACTGGTCGAGGAAGAGCGGGCCATCTCGATCAGCCTCGCCATGCTGCAGGACCGCGTGCCGGCGAGCTTCACCGAAGTCGCACCGCGATCAGGCCTTTTCACGATCCAGGCTATGCCGTCGGCGACACTCACCGAACGCCGCCAGCTAGAGATCGAAGGATCTGGCCTCTCGGCTTCCGAATATCGCATCACCAGCGACAGCGATGCGGCTCTGGAGGAACGGCAGTTCCTCGACCGTGCGCTCGGCTCCGACATCTTTGCGGTGACGCTCGACCGGCTTTCCCTCAAAGCTGGCGAGAGCGCCCGGCTGGTCGTCATCCGGCGCGGAGATGGACAATGACCGCCGCCCCCGAACAGGAGGCGCTCGACCTCGGCGAGATTGGCCAGCCGCTACCACCTGAATCCGCGCGGCCCGAGCGTGGCCCAGCCCTGCTCGCGCTCAAGGAGCGCTGGGCGAGGATGAACTCGAAGCAGAAGCTACGCGCCAAGCAGCTCGGCGTCGCCGGCGTCGTCGCGCTGCTCGGCACCGGCCTCTACACCGCCAGCACGGGCGGTGATGACAGCAAGCCCGAAGCCCCCGCGGCGACCAAGCTCGACATGGGTGCGGGGCTCCGCGGCGACAGCCTCGAGGTGAAGCTGCGCGGCGACCTCCAGAAGATCCTCGAAGGCCAGTCGCTGCTCGGCGAGCGCGTCGCGGCGATTGAGGAAGGCAAGGTCATCCCCGGCAGCAAACCCGCCTCGTCTCCCGATGGCGATCCGGGGCTGCCGCCCGCGCTGCCCGGCGCCATTCCCGATTACCCGCCGGCGCCCGGCGAAGCCGAAGGCATGGCGGGGGCGCCGCCCATGCCGCCTGCCGCTCCCCCTGCCCCGCCCGCACCACCCGTCGAAAAGACGATCGGCGCGATCGGTGCCGCCGTGTCGGCGCCAGGAGCGGTCGCTGCGGCCGACGGGAAGGCCGCGCCAGGTAGCGCTAAAAAAAAGACGCGGACGATCTATTTGCCGCCTGGTTTCATGAAGGCGAGGCTGCTGACCGGGATCGACGCGCTCGCGAGCCGCGATGCGACTTCGAACCCCGAGCCGCTGATTGCCCGCGTCCAGGCGCCCGCGGTCTTGCCCAATGATGTGAAGGCAAACCTCTCGGGATGCTTCGTCATCGGCAACGCGACGGGCAGCCTCGCGAAAGAGCGGGTCGAGGTCCAGCTCGTCTCGCTGTCCTGCGTCGATTTCGACGAACGCTCGGTGGTCGACCAACCGATCAAGGGATTCTTCGTGGACACGGACGGAAAGAAGGGGCTGTCGGGCAAGGTTGTCACGCGCGCCGGGGCGAGCCTTGCCCGCGCGTTCCTGGCCGGCACGATCAGCGGCATCAGCCAGACGGTCGAGAACACCATCGGCGACGTCTCGACGTCAGCGCTTGGGTCGGTGCGGACGCTCGATGCGGGCGACGCCGCCAAGGCTGGGATCGCCGGAGGTCTTTCGAAGTCGT
Organism: Sphingopyxis sp. SCN 67-31; assembly: GCF_001725095.1. Classification (NCBI taxonomy): domain Bacteria; kingdom Pseudomonadati; phylum Pseudomonadota; class Alphaproteobacteria; order Sphingomonadales; family Sphingopyxidaceae; genus Sphingopyxis; species Sphingopyxis sp. SCN 67-31. Next base: position 9,123 of record NZ_MEFH01000020.1, read on the forward strand.
CGGACAAGCTGACGGATTTCTATCTCGATCTCGCGCGCCAGGCCGGTCCGATCGTCGAAGTCGGCGCCGCGAAAGATGTTGTCGTGGTTATCCAGGAGGGCGTTACCCTCGAGATCAAGCCGACGGCCGGAAGCAAATTCTGATTTGGCGGGTTGCCCTGCCGTCCTTTGCGGCGACTGCCGCGAGATCGCGGCCGCCCATGGTCCCTATGACCTGATCATTGCCGGTCCTCCTTATTGCATCACTACCCTCTGCTGGGACAGGCGTGTCGAAGGCCGGCATGCGCTCGCCGCGGCATTGCTCAAGCCCGTAGGCTCGCTTTGGGTCTTCGGTTCGTTACGCTATCTGCTCGCCGACGCTGGCCGTTTCGAAGCAGTGGGGTTGCGTTACGCCCAGGACATCGTCTGGCGCAAAGCCAACGGAACCGGATTTGCAGCCGACCGCTTCAAACGAGTCCACGAGATCATCGTGCAATATTATCGTCACGACGCGCTTTGGAGAGACGTCTACAACGACGTTCAGCGCGTACCAGCGACAACGCGAAACAAATCGGTTCAACTGAGGCGAGCGCGGACGAAACACACCGGGTCAATCGGCGGCGGCGCCTATCATGACGACGGCACGCGGATCATGAAATCGGTGATCGAGATAAACAGCGTGCGCAGCGGCCTCCATCGCACCGAAAAGCCCGTGGCGTTGCTCGCGATCCTTATGCGCACCTCCTGTCCGACTGGCGGTCTCGTCGGCGATTTCTTCGCCGGCTCCGGCGCCGCCGGCGAGGCGGCTGCGTTGACCGGGCGCCGCTATGTCGGCTGCGAGGTCGATCCGCTCATGGCTGCAAAGGCGCGGGCGCGATTGAACGCACTGCATAACCGTCCCTCCTAAGCCGGCAGCAAAAAGAAGGGCCGGCTCACGCCGACCCTGCGAAGTTTTGGGAGAGGATGCCTGAAAGGCATCAGGGATATGGGTATCCTCATTTCATGCTGCAAGTGCGAACAGAAGAAATTCTGACCGGTTAGTTTCGGCCGACGGAAGGGAAGCACGACGCTGCCTCCGACCGGCAGGTTCCTGCCCCTGCCCTTGTTCGCGACCCGGAAACGCGGCCATCCAAAGATTACTAACCCCGGTTCGCGAGCATCCAATCCACAATGATTGGTCGACCCTCGCACGGCCGCTCTCACCCCGCGCCACCGGCGCAAAGGAGGACTCATGATGCATTGCCGCCCACACGATCGCCCCATTCGCAAAGCATGGCTGTCATCCCTCGCTGTCATCCCCACGTTGCTGTCGGGCTGCACGGCGCTCGGATCGGCGATGTCGCCCTACAGTGAGAAGTTCAGCTGCAAGAACGACGATCACGGCCAATGCATCCACCCCGAGAAGGCCTATGAAGATGCGGCGCTGGGCCACGCGTCGCACTCGGACCCGCCGGTCACCCGCGACAAAGCTCTGCTCAAAACGAACTCGCGCGGCGCGGTAGGCCGCGGCCGCGGCGACACCGGCGCCTACGGTAGCTATCGCGACAGCGTCTATCGCGAGCTCCAGGGACTTATCGACGCACCCGATACGCCGATGCTGCGGCCCGCCCAGGCCGTGCGGACGCTGATCCTCCCCTATGCTGATCGCAATCGGCCCGACCGGCTCTACATGCCGCGCTTCGTCTACTCGGTCCTCGAAACCCCCTCCTGGGTGGTCGGCGGCTATCTTGTCCCGCCCGTCTCGGCCGCTACGCGCGCGCCGGTGCTCGAACAGGTGCGCGAGACGCCCGGGACCGAGCCAGCCCCAACGATATCGCTGCCCGCCGAGCTGCGCCCGTGAAGGCGCCCGGGACGCGAACGGGCGGCGGCCTCACCTTTGCCGACCTCCATCGCGGCGTCGCGCGCGACCGTTATTCGGACTTCCTGCCGCTCGTAGCGTGGGTCGAGGAAGAGGAAGCCTTTCTCTGCATCGACGACGGCTGGGGCTATGCCTGGGAACTGACGCCCGCGGCCTATATGTTCGCGCATGTCCACCAAGCCCTTCTCGGTCTGCTCAATATCCAGTTCCCCGAGAACAGCGTCGTCCAGCTCATCAGCTTCGCCGACCCGCTGATCGCGCCCGCGCTCGACCAATATCTCGATCTCAAGACGCGGCCCGATCCGCTGATCCAGGCTTCGGCGCGGCGAACCCATGCCTATCTCAACGAAGGGCGAAATGGTCTCGCCGCGCTTCACGGCATCCCCGTGCGCGATTTCCGGACCTTGCTTGCCGTCAAGACGCGCGCGCCGATGCACAGCGACCTTCGCCGCCAGATCGAGGAGCAGCTTGCCAAGCTCGGTATCCGCCGCCTCGAGCCCGAAGAAATGGTCGCCTTCTATCGGCGCATCTTCAATGGCGTCTTCGACGCCGCGCCCGGCGTCTACGCCACGGCTGCAGCCGCCCACGCGGCGCCGCCGATCCGCAAGCAGATCATCGATGCCGGCCCCGATCTCGCGTTCGATGGTCCGGAAGTCTTTCTCGGCAACCAGGTCGCGCGCTGCCTGACGCCGAAAGCACCGGCGCGGCGCGTCACCGCGGAGCGCGCCAACCGGTTGACAGGCGGGATGCGGGGGAGTGCCGAGGACAGCGACCAGATCGGCGGGCCCTTCCTCTATTGCCTCAACATCCTCTTCGACCATTCGCAGTTCGAGATTCACAAGCGCGCGCAGATCCTCTCGGCGCAGAAAGCCGCGGGAAGCTTCGCGGTCGAGGTCGGCAAGCAGATCGAGGAGATCGGCTGGGTACTCGACGAGGCAGGCAACAGCCGCTTCGTCTCGGTGATGCCCTGCGTCTGGGTGTTCGGCCGCGACCGCCACCAGGCGCGCGAGATGGCCGCGCGCGCGAAGCGCCTCTGGGAAAGCGAGCCGCTCCCCTGGATGGTGCAGGAAGAATCCTACCTCAATCCCATCCTGCTCACCGCGAGCCTGCCGTTCGGCCTCTATCCCGAACGCCGGACGATCAGGATGCTCGAGCGCGATTTCAAGATGCCGGTGAAGGCGACTGCCCTGATGGCGCCGATCCAGACCGATTTCCGCGGCGGCGGCCGCCCTGCCCTGCTCTACACCGGACGCAAGGGCCAGCTCATCACGCTCGATCTCTTCGACCCGCGCATCAACAATTATAATTTCATCGTCGCGGCCGAAAGCGGCGCCGGCAAGAGCTTCCTGCTCAATGACCTTTGCCGCCAATATTTCGCGCAGAACGCGCTGATCCGCATCATCGATATCGGCGGCAGCTACCGCAAGCTCTGCACCCTCTGTTCGGGCCGTTATATCGACGTCGGTGAGGAACGGCTCGTTCTCAACCCCTTCGATCTCGGGCTTGCGCTCGACGGCGAGGACAAGCAGTCGGCGATCGCGATGGCGGTCGCGATCGTCGCCGAGATGGCGAATGCCGCGACGCGCAAGGGTGTCTCGACCTCGGAATGGAACCTTATCAAATCGGCGGTCCAGTGGACGATCGACGAGGGCCATGCCGACGAAGGCATCGATTCCGTCCGTGCGTGGCTCGGCGCCTATCCGCAATTTGCCGCAGCCGACCTCGACCGCGTCGACCATCTGAAGCCAGTCGCCCGCGAACTCGCGTTCAACCTGCGCGATTTTGGGTCGGACGGAGCCTATGGGCATTTCTTCAATGGGCCGTCGACCTTCGACATCAGCTCGGACGAGTTCGTCGTGCTCGAACTCGAACGCCTGAAAGCCATACCCGACCTGTTCAACGTGGTCGTGATGGTCGTGATCAACGCGGTGACGCAAGAGCTCTACCTCTCGGCCCGCGATCGCCCGCGATTCGTGATCTGCGACGAAACCGCGCAGTTCATGCCCAACAACCCGGGCCAGGATTTGTCCCGCCTCGCCGAAGCCATCGCCCAGGGCTATCGCCGCGCGCGCAAATATCGGGGCAGTTTCGGTATCATTCTCCAGAGCATGAACGACCTTCTGCTGTTCGGGGGCATCGGCCAGGTGATCCTCGAAAATGCCGCCACCCGGTTCCTGTTGCAGGGATCGACCTACGACAAGGCGGTCGAAAACAAGATCCTCGATTATTCGGGGTTCGTTCTCGACCTCCTGAAGTCGGTTCGCAACAACAAGCCGAACTACAGCGAGGTCTTCATCGACAGTCCGCTCGGGCTCGGCATCGCTCGCATCGTTGTCGATCCCTTCTCGTACTGGATCAACACGTCGGCGCCCGAGGATGTGGCGGCTTTCGAGGCGCTGGTACGCAGCGGTCGTTCGCCGCTCGAAGCCGTGTGCGAACTGGCGGGCGTGGACCCGCGCGAGATTCTCGGCGAGCGGTCGTTGCCAGCCACCGCGCATGAGCACCTGCCATGACGCGGCGCGCGGCTAACGCGGACCAGCTTCGGCTCGATCTGGCCGCCATGCTGCCGTCCGACCGCATGCGCTTCGAGGCAGCTGTCGCGGCGGAGGCCGAGCGTCGTGCCTTCTATTGGCGCTTCCGCCTTGTCGCGATCGAGACGGTGATGATGTCGGGACTGGTGCTGATCGCCGGCCTGCTTGTCGAACAGCCGACGGACATCGTCGTCCAGGCATCCGTGACGGTCGGCATCGCCTGCTTCGCAAGCGGGATGCTGCTGATCTGGCTGTCGAACGTCGCGAGCGGGTTGATGATCCGGTGGCGCGGGCGTCGGCAGCGGTGAACGGCATCTTCTCCAATGCGCCGTCGCCCGGCGTGATCCGGCTCGTGGTCTCAGGGCTCCTCTTCGGCGTGGTGCAGGCCGCAATCCTGCTGGTTGCGCCTGCGAACATGCCTTCCCCTCGGTCGCTGATCATCCTCCTCGGTCTGCTGACCCTAGGCTGCTTCATCGGCGCGGTCATCGGCGAAAGCGCGGTCGATCCGAAGGACAGGTGGAGAAATCGCGGTGGACCATGACGCCCAGCGTATCCGGCTCGCGGCCTTGCAGTTCGGGATGTCGATAGGGCTTGTCGCCGCCGCCGTCTTCATAGGCGCGTCAGCGCATGGTCAGACGTCGATCATTGGCCGGACCTGGCCGATTGCCGAGCCCGACGCCCTCGCCGAGATTGAGGCGCGCGCGGCGCGGCAGCCGCCGAGTATCGCCGAGCGGTTCGGGCCACGAGAAGGCTGGAGCGCTATGAAATCCGCGGCCCTCGGCGTCGCGGCGGTGGATCGGCGGCGCACCGTCATCCCCTTTCATACGCTCGATTTCGAAATTCGCTTGCCCGATGGCAAGCTGCTCTACCCGAAGGGCTACACCTTCAATCCCCTTGCCTATGTATCGTTGCCGCAGCGGCTCGTGGTCGTGCATCCGCGTGATATTGGCTGGGCGATCATGCAAGCCCGTCCGATCGACTGGATATTGCTGGCCGGGGGAGAGACAGCATCGACCGATCCGATCGCGCTCGGTGAGAAGGTGGGACGACCGCTTTTCATCCTCGAAGAGCGTATCAGGGATCGGCTCGGACTGACCGTCGCGCCCGTCATCGTGGAGCAGGTTGGGCAGAAGCTCGAACTGCAGGAGTTCGAGATCGAACGTCGACGTCCGATTAAATAGACCGCGCGCCCTTCGCAACGATTGGCCATTGCTCGCTGCCCAGAGCGGAACGATCTTTCGCGTCCTGGCCTTTTGGCGCTTTCATCCAATCCCGAATCGAACAGAGCGCATAACCCGGCACTGCGACCCAGGAGAGCTCTCCCTCGGCAACGAGGACAGGGATCTTCATCTTGACACCCATTCGGCTTCGGCCGGGTGGGTGTCATTTTTTTGATCGTTATTCGACGAAGTTGGCGAGCTTCTTGAGCATCATATCCATCCCGGCGCGACAATCGCCTTCGCTGATCCCGGACGGAACATCCGCCGCAGCTATCGTAACCTTTGTCCCGTCTTTGACTTGCTCGAGTATGGTCGTGATCGACAATTCTCCCTGCGAGGGAGGGTTTGCGATGTCGAAGCGGACGCTCTCGACGATCCGCTCGTCGGGAAGAATTTCCGCGAACCTGCCGTCGACGACACCGGCAACCTTGCTCGATTCGCTCTCCTCTGGCCCCTCCCGCGATTGCTGAAATGCGATGCGGTAAGCCCCGCCCGGGCGAGAGTCGAAATGTTCGATCTGGGCCGTCACGCCGCTCGGCAGGCGCCACGCCGGAATCGTCTCAGGGTCGAGCATCGTGCGAAATATCGCGCGCGGCTTCGCGAGGATGACGCGGGAGTTCTTGTGAGTCGCCGGGAAGGTCATGACCTTCCCACCTATTGCGACGACAGCCGCGAGAACAAGACATTCCTGCGCCGGCACGCCAATCTCGTGAAATACTAACCAGAGCGACGCGGCTTCCAGGCCGCCGACGATCGATGCGCGCTGGGTGATCACCGCTGAGGCGCCAGTTCGAGCGGATCGTCACTCGTCATTAGTCCGGATAGTTCGCGGGGATTCCCGAAGCCTCCGCCGGCAAATGCGGAACAGCCGCGCCTCTCGTCGGCACGTTCGCGCCCCACCCGTTGTTGCGGGGCGTTCAGACCTGCATTCCTGCCCGCGGATAGGGCCGAGATACCGGCAGATCGCAGGATCGAACACCGCCTTTCCATCTTTCGCTGACCTTCACGCGCCCCGAGCGGCGCAACGGAGATTCTATGCTCGCTCGCTCCGTCCCTTTCGACGCGCCGTCCGGCACCGAGCCGCGCGGCGCGAGCGCGAAGCGGGCGAGACGGTTGAAGTTCGCCGCGCTTGCCGCCGCGCTCCTCGCCGGAATCGCGTTACCTGCAGCGCCCGTCCACGCCTCCAAATGCCCCTCGGACGCGATCTTCAACCCGATCACCAAGGTACGCTGGAACTGCATCTTCCCGATCACGATCGGCGGCGTGCGCGTCGGCAGCTATGACAAGCTCGACAAGGCGCTCGACGCCCAGTCGGCCTCCAGGCCGCTTTGCGCCTGCCGCAAGGGCGCGAGTTTCTGGTTCGGCGTGAAGGTGAGCTTCTGGACGCCCAACCGGATGATCGACGTCGTGACCGAGCCCGGCTGCATGATGGCGCTTGGGCTGGACATCATGCCGACCGGCGGGCGCCTGCAGGGCAGTCAGTCGTCGATCTCGGATGGCACCAACACGACCAAGCTGTTTGCACAGATGCATTATTACCAGGCGCCAGTCTGGAAGATGCTCGACATGCTCACGGACCTTCCTTGCCTCGAAGATGACGGGTTCGACGTTGCGCTGATGACCGAGGTTATGCCGACCTGGCAGTCGGGAACATTGGGTGCGATCATCCAGCCCGAAGGCATCCTCTTCGGTAACCCCGCGGCGGGTCTCGCTTGCATGGCAGACAGCGCGGCCGCCGCCGCCGGCAAGGTCGTCGATCCGCTCTTCTGGTGCATGGGAAGCTGGGGCTCGACCTATCCAGTCGCCGGCGACATCCACATGGGCGACCGGGTCGAGGCCTGGGCAGGGCTGGCCGCGCGCGGCACCTTCATGATGGGCCGCATGGGCGCGCTCACTATTCATTCGGCGGACGGCTGCTCGTTCAAGCCGCAGCCCATCTGGACCAAGAGCCGATACAAGCTCCAACTGATGGAGCCGGTGAAGGGCGGCAAGTGCGTCAACATCGGCCGCCCGGGCGCACTCTGGACCTCGGGCAAGCATGCGCCCGGCAAGGACAACGCCCAGTTCATGCTCTTCGAGAAAGCGATTTGCTGTGCTGGCATCTCGACGCCCTGATGCGGCGCCGGTTCCGGCGCATACCGATCGCCTTGCGCGCAGCCCGGAATCGGCCCGGTCTGCCCGCCACAGCCCTGGTGGCTGCCGGCAGGCGCGCGAGGCGGGGGCGGCGCCCTGCCCCCTCTCCTTGGGCGCCGCTCCACCTTCAGCCGAGGCGGCCACCGAACCTCGGACGGCGGAAAGCTGTGCCTCAACCCCGCTGCGTTCGCAGGTGAAGGCCGTGCTCACCGTCTTCGAAGGCCAGGCGGCGTTTCGGCTCCTCCCGCCCGGATGCGATGATTTCCGGGCGGGAGACCTGTTTCGCGTGGCCCATGGCTCGCGCACCATCGACGGGAATCGCTCGTGACCCCGCGGTTTCTTGCCCTGTTGCCTATCTCGGCCGCGCTCCCCGGCGTGGCGCTGGCCCAGACGATCGAGGACCGTGCGCGCACCGCGGCCGAGGCCTCGCGCTCCAAGAGCAGCGACAGCGAAGCCATCCTCGAAAATTACATCAGCCCCGGCCTCGCCGGGCAGTCCATCGCGACGGTCGACAAGAGCAAGAGCTTCACGCCGAACCTCGCCTGCCAGAAGACGGCGAACTTCCTTGAAATCCTGATCCAGCCTGGCGCGGGCGGCGATATCACTACCGTCCGCATCGCGCGCGACAAGGATATCGACGGCCAATTCGATAGCGTGACGACCTTGCCCGTGCCGGTGTCGGGGATTTGCGCCAACGGCGTGATCTCCTGCCGCCCCGGGAGCTGGAGCGACTGCCGCAGCTTCCAATGGGATGTCGACAGCAGCGGCGACCTCAAGCTCGCCGAAGTCGAGATGCCTGCGCTCGCCGGCTGCTATTGCGTCAACAACAGTTGCGGCGCGAACCTCGTCATGGGCAATCTGCCGTCGGTGCTGAAAGATCTTGGCGGCGGTGCGGTCGGCGCGCTGTCGAGCCACGATCCGCGCAACGGTGTCGCCGACGCACGGGTGAACGGTCCCGTCATTCAATATGTCGGCGCGCAATCGACCGCGTGCAGCCCCGATCCCGCCCTGCCCCAGACGGCCTATCGCGCGAACCCGACCGCAATCCAGGGCGACGCTTTTGCCGCATCGCGGTCGAACAGCCTGTTCCAGTCGCTCGCTGGCTCACCTGCCGGCACGGGCCGTGCCGAGCAGGTCCGGGCCTGCACGATCGAGCGCGAAGTGACCTTCCTGCCGCTCGGTTACGACGATATCGTCTCCGCGTCGGGCTCCATTTATTCGGTTCGCGACTGCGGCGAGGGATGTCGCCGCTATCGCATCATCGGCGACGGCGATTGCAGCGGATCGCCGCCAATCTTCACCGCGCGCTTCGAAGTCAGCGACCCCGCGAAGCTTATATCCGCACAGATCGTCGAGATGGGCGCCGACGACTGGGTCCAGGGCCGCGTCAACGGCCGCATCGTCAGCTCGGCCGGACCGCGCCCCTGGCTGACCACTGGATTGCCTTCTGGCGATTGCCGCACCGACGGCGGCGCGGCGCGCAACTATACGCCTTATGATTTCACGGCCGACCTCCGGGCAGGTCCCGCAACCGTATCGGCGCGCGTGCGGGGCGGGGGCGGCGGCGCGCCGCTCACGACCCAATGGGGTCTCGTCGATGTCGAGATCCGCGTCTCGCCCGGCTGCGAGCCCAGCGAGCGGCTCGTCGACCTGTGCGCGGGCACAGGCGGCGATACGAAGTGCCGCCTCGACAGCGAAAATGTCGACGGCGTCCAGACCTTCCGCAATGGCATCAGCGCCGGCCTGAGACCCCTCACCCAAACCCGCCTGTTCGGCACCGGGTCGTGCACCATCCGACTCACCCGCGACTTCTTCCGCCGCGAGCGCAGCTATAAATGCGTCGTCGACACGGGCTCCATGCCCGAGCCCGATCTCAGGCGCGGCGCGTGGATCATCGACCATTCGACCGAGACGATGCTCGCCGACCGCGTGCGCACCGCCGACGGCGGCATGGCGTCGTTGACGCGGCCGTTCGCGCTCCCCGACCGCGGCTCGGTGCCCGCCTGCGAGGCGATCTGCAAGACGCGGGCGCCCAAGGCGAACGCAGACGCCGCGCCCGATGGCGTCGTCGGCGCCAGGCAGACGAACCCGACCGGGTTCGACACCTTCTATCATGTCTGCCGCGCCGACAATGTCTGCCCGGCGGGTCCCGGCGAGACGATCGTCAGCCCCTGCGGCTGTCTCGACGATTTCCCCGAAGCGGTGGTGGTGATGCAGACGGTCCGGCTCGCCGGCGCCGATCTCGCCTGCACGGCGACGGCGCGATGAGCTGGCGCGACATCCCTTGGCCGCACCGGGCCGCGCTGATCCTTTTGCTAGTCCTGGGGCTGGCTATCGGCAGCGCGCTCGCGGCCGCGCCAGCGCACGCCCAGCAGATTTGCGCCGCCGATCTCGACGGCAGCGGCGAGGCCGACGGCCCCGGCGAAACAGCAAGCTGCACCGGAACAGCAAACGGCGGATGGCAATGTCCGCTCGAGCGCGCCTGGTGCGCAGCCGAGCCCGGCGGCGGCTGGTCGTGCCCGCTTGGACCCCAATATGGCTGCGAGACGCCGACGAGCGGCGGCGTTCCGGCCTGCTCGCCGCATAGCTGTATCGATACCGCCGCGAACCCGATCGAGGATGAGCCCGTTATCGACGATCCCGGCGCGCCCGCCGATGGGCCGGTCGATGCCGATGGCAATTGCCTCGGCAATATCGAGATCTTCGCGGGCCGCGCGCTGCGCTGCCGCCCCGCCGGGCTCAAGACCGGCTTCCAGAGCTGCTGCAAGGACAAGGGCAAGATCGTCAAGGACGGCATGGGCTCGTCGCTCGCATCGACCCAGACCAAGATCGCGATCGCCAAGGGCGTGTTCACCGGCGCCAAGGCCGCCTATGCCGCCTTCCAAGCCGGGGCGACAGCGAGCCAGGCGGCGAGCGCGGGCGCCAATGCGATCATCGTCGGCATCGATCCGACCTCGATCGCGATCAGCCTCGCGATCAACGTGATGATCGATTTCCTGCTCACCTCCTGCGACCAGCAAGATATGGAAGTCGGCATGCTGCGCGGCTCGGGCATGTGCGTCGAGATCGGCAGCTATTGCTCGTCGAAGATCCTCGGCATCTGCGTCCAGAAATCGCGCAGCCATTGCTGCTTCAACACCAAGCTCGGCCGCATCATCCAGGAACAGGGCCGTCCGCAACTCAAGTCCTTTGCCGATGGCTGGGGGCCGGTGAAGACGCCGAACTGCCGGGGGTTCACGCCCGAGGAATTCCAGGCGCTCGACTTCAGCCGGATGGACCTGTCCGAATATTACGACGAGATCGAGGCCCGCGCGCAAGCCGACATCCAGATCGACATGAAGGATCGCATCGATGCCTATACGCAGGCCATCGGCCGCTAGGCCGCGCCTTGCCGCGCTGATCGCGCTCGCCGGATGGGCGGGGATGCCCAGCGCCGGGACAGCGCAGGTGTCGCCGGGGACCGAAGAGCCCTCGTCGGCGCGCAGTGAGATCGAACGCGAAGGCAATGCCGCGATGGAACGGCTGCGCGGCGCAATCTCGCGGCCAAAAGTCGAGCCTGTCCACGCTCCATCGGAGCTGCCGGAGCCGACCGAAGCCGAGCGCCGCCGCGCCTTCGAAGCCCTGCGCGGCCACTCCAAGTCTCCGGCAATGGAATCACGTGCGCGCGACGCGCTCAAGGCCGGCAAGGATCGCTTCGCTGCCGAGCGCGAGGCGATGGCGAAGCGGCTCGGCCAGGCGCTCGGCCTCGAAGCGCCCGACATGAAGGCCATCGCCGATGCGGGGCCGGCGCAAGCGACCAAGGGCTGGGTGCCCGTGCTGTTCGTCTCCTCGTCGATGCCGACGGCAACGCTCAGAACCTATGCCGCGCAGGTTGAGAAGGCGCGCGGCGTGATCGCATTTCGCGGCATGCCGGGCGGGATGACCAAGGTGGCGCCGATGGCGAAGCTCACCGCCGAGATGCTGCGGCTCGATCCGGGCTGCGAAGGCCCGGCCTGCGTGATGCGCGACATCCAGGTGATCGTCGACCCGCTGGTCTTCCGCCAGCACGGCGTCGCCCGCGTGCCTGCGCTCGCGATGATCCCGGGCGATCCGGCGCTCCCCTATTGCGAGCGCGAGGACGAGAGTCCGCGCGCTTCCCATGTCGTTTACGGTGACGCGGCGCTCTCCGGCCTGCTCGAAGAAATTGCCCGCCTCGGCGGAAAGGAGGAGGTGCGCGATGCTCAGTCACGCCTGGAAGCTCGGTAAGCGACTTGCCATCGCGCTGAAAGGACTGCCGCGCCGCGCGGCGGTCGCGCTCGGCAGTGAAGGGCTTGGGCAGCCCGCGCGCCCGAACCGGCTATGGAAGGCCTGCGCGATCGTCATTCCCTCGGGCCTTTTCGCCTGCTGGGCGATGGCACAGGTCACTTGGGTCATGTCGCCGTCGATCGACGCCTGGGCCGTGCGCGCCGCGCCGGGGCCGATCGCGAAAGGCGACCTCGTCATGTTCACGCTCTCGCATCCGCTCGCGGGACCAAAACCTGTCAATGTCACCAAGTTCGCGCTCTGCTTTCCCGGCGAGCGCATCAGCCTGATCGAGAAGCCTTCGACCTTCGAACCCAATGCGCTCGACGGCTGGTATTTCTGCGAAGGCAAGCTGCTCGGTATCAGCAAACCGTTCGGGCGAAACGGCCAGCGGCTCGAGCATTGGCGTCCCGACAACGGGCTGATCCTGCCCGGCACCATCTATGTCGGCTCGCACCATCCGAGCGGGTTCGACAGCCGCTATTATGGCCCGGTGCCGATCGGCGAGCTCAAGCGGATGGAGAAGTTGTTGTGATGCGCGCTTCCCTGCTCTCGCTCGTCGCGCTGGCCGTCGGCGTTGCGGTGCCCGCTGCGGCTCAGCTTTCCCGCACGGCTCAGCCCGAACCCAAGCAAGGCTATTGGTGGTATCAGGCCCCGCCGCCTAAGGATGACGATGCGGACCCCGAAGCGCTGGCGAAGCCCCGGATTCCGCCGATGGCAGAGCTTGCGCGCCTAACGCCGCCGAAGATCCGCAAGCTGATCGAGGCGCAGCGCGACTATGCCGCGACCGTGCTCACGATCGATGCCGTCGCCGATTTCTGGCGCTTGCAGGACTTTGCGAGGCGAAAGGCCCGCGCCTTCGCCGGCGTCACCCAGGTCGCGATGCTTCATCACCCCGAACTCAGCGCCAAGTCCGCCAACCCGATGGTCGGGGACGCGCGTGCCACGATGGGGGCCGAGAAGGAGCAGGTCCGGCGGCACTATCTTCGCGGCCAGGCCGGGCAGTTCGCGCTCGTGATGTTCTCGCGCTCGAGCTGCGGATACTGCCGCGTGCAGTGGCCGATCATCGAGCGCTTCCGCGAGGAAACCGGTTGGCAGGTCACGCTGATGGACATCGACCAGCGGCCCGAACTCGCCACGCGGTTCGGGGTCGAGATCACGCCGACGACGATGGTGATCCGCCGCGGCAGCGCCCAGCGCATGGTGATCGCGAGCGGCGTCGAATCCTATCCGAACCTTTCGCAGACCGCTTACCAGGCGGTGCGGCTGCTGCTCGGCGATATCCGGCCCGAGCAATTCCTGACCGGCGCGGGCGAAGAGGACGGCTTCTTCGATGCCCTGTCGGCGGGGCCGGTCTCTGCGACCGATCCCCGCGTACTCGGCGGCGATCTCGTCACCTCGAGCCTTGAACCTCGGCCATGAAGGCGCGCGCCCTCCTCTCGCTGCTCTGCGTCGGCCTCGCCTTGCCGGCGCTCGCGCAGTCCCCTTCGCGCGAGCAGGCGGCGCGCGCCGCGATCCACCCGGTTGCGAGCGCGGCCGAGATGAACGTCTGGCTCGCGCGCGTTCCGGTAACGCGGTCCTTTCCGCCTAACTTCGCCGAGGAGTTGCGCGGCGCGGGCGGCGCCTTCATCGTCGAGATGAGCACGGCGCCGGGCTGCCTCCCCTGCGCCGACCTCTGGCCGAAGCTCCAAGACCTCGGACGCCGTTATGGCTGGCGGGTTCGGGCGCTCGGCGCCGACGAAGCGATGCTGCGCTCGGGTCGGGTCGGCCTCCCCTGGGTCGGGCATCCCGTAGCCTGGGTACGCCCGGTGAAGGACGCGAACCGTATCATCCCGATCGCGGTCGGCACCGACCATAGTCCGAACCTCGCGCGCAATCTTTATCTGTCCGCCAAGATGCTGACTGGGGTGAAACCCGCTGTCGGCGTGCGTGCGCTTTCCAAGTTTACGGGGATCGTCGGGAACAGTCCGGGAGCGCCATCGCAGCGCAGTGCCAAGCCATGAACACTGCCCGCCTATACCTCCGCGAGAAGTGCATGACCGGCGACCACAACCGGCATCACTTCGACGCCATCGGCAAGCGGGTAGCGCTCGCGGCCGGGATAGATCAGCAATCGCTTCGCGGGCGAGAGATCGTCGCAGGCATGATGAAAGCCGCGTTCAAGCTTGGGTTGCAGGCTCCTCTTAATCTCGATTGCCCAAAGCTCGCCGCCAGGAAGCGTCAGCAGCAAATCGATTTCCGCGCCCGCCGCCGTCCGATAGAAATTGGCTTTCGTCCCCTCCGGGGCAGCGGCGGTCAGCGTTTCGATGACGAAACCTTCCCAACTTGCCCCCGCGATGGGATGGCCGAGAATATCTTCGTAGGACGAAAGCCCAAGCAGTGTGTGAACGAGTCCGCTGTCGCGGACATAAATGCGCGGCGATTTGACGAGACGCTTGCCTGCGTTGCTGTGCCACGGCTCGAGACGTCGGACCAAGAGAAGATCGACCAGAAGATCGAGATATCCAGCGACCGTCTTGCCGTCGACGCCGAGGCTCCGGGCAAATTCGGCCGCATTGAGAAGGCCGGATTGATGATGTGCGAGCATCGTCCAGAAACGGCGGAGTGTCTCGGCCGCGATGCGGGGACCGAACATTGGAATATCGCGTTCGAGATAGGTGCGGATAAAATCCTGCCGCCATCGCTGGCTTGCCCGATCGCTCGCCGCAAGGAAGCTATCGGGAAATCCGCCGCGTACCCAAAGCCGGTCAATTTGATCATCGCCGACTTCAAGCCCGTCGAGCGGACGCATTTCGAGGTAGCTGATACGTCCGGCGAGACTCTCTCCCGACTGGCGCAGAAGATCGATCGATGCCGAGCCGAGGAGCAGGAAGCGGCCTGTCCTTTGGCCTCTACGCCGACCGGCGTCGATCAGCCCGCGCAAGATCTGGAACAGTCCCGGCAAACGATGGACTTCGTCGAGGATGACCAGCTTGTCCGCATGTCCGGCAAGATAAAGTTCGGGTTCCGCCAGCTTGGCGCGATCCGCATCGGACTCGAGGTCGAGGTAGATCGAGGGTCTGGATTCGCCGATTTCAACCGCGAGCGTGGTCTTGCCGACCTGTCTTGGGCCGATGAGCGCAACAGCTGGCACTTCGGCCAACCTTTCCGCCAGTTCCGTCGAGATACGGCGATCAATCATCCTTGCATTTATGGAGTTCTATTCCAGTTTTGCAAGGTTAATTTGCATAACATGCTGATCATGGCGAACCCGGCCCGAGAGGATTGAAAGGAGCAAGTCATGCCAAAATCCCGCCAGATGATCGCTGCGCTCACTACGCTATCAGCTATGGGAATGGCCGCGCCGGCTCATGCCCAAAGCTGGGCCGAGCATTGGTTCGACAATGTGACCTACACCTCGCCCGGCAGCTTCGAGGATCAGGCGCGCGGCTATGTGACCGCGGGCGGCTTCTCGGGCCGCGTCGACGTCCACAACGATTACCTCATGAGCGTGACGTTGCCGAAAGTGCGCGCCGGCTGCGGCGGGATCGACATGTTCCTCGGCGGCATGTCCTTCCTCGATCCCGAGTATCTCGTCCAGAAGCTGGAAAGCATCCTGCAGGCCGCGCCCGCCGTCGCCTTCCAATATCTCCTCGAAACCCTCGACGAGAAGATGGGCAACATCATCTCAAAGATGGAGGCGGCGACCAACTATCTGAACTCGATCCAGGTCAACGACTGCCGCCTCGCCAACCGCATGGTCCAGATCGCCAAGGGCGACGACAATATGTCAGGGATCATCGAGGAGATGACCGGCTACAAGTCGATCAAGGAAGGCTATGCGAAAAGCTATCAGCAGAGCCGCGAGAAGATCCAGGCGAACCAGAACAATCCGACGGAAGACCTGCGCGACGCGCTCGCCAACTGCCCGCGCGAGGTCACCGACATCTTCCGCACCGGCTCGCTCCTCGCCCATGCCGCCGCGCGGGTCGGCGCGAGCGAATGGACCGGGGTCATGCGCGCCCGGGTCGGCGACGTCTATATGCGCTGGGATGCCACCGACAAGGTGCCGCTCTTTTCGGCGATCCCCGCCTGCCCGCGGCAGGAGACCGAAGGCGTCGAGGACTTCCTGACCGGACGTGTCCAGCGCCGCGCGCTCAATATCCCGCCGACCGGCGCCGATTGCGGCGTCGACGGACCGGGCCGCGGCGCGCTGATCCTCGCGCGCGAGCGGATGCAGGCGATCGCGACGAAGATCCGCACCCGGGCCGCGCTCACGGCCGAGGAACGCCAGTTCGTCGCCAATGTGAAGACGCTGCCGATCTACCGCATGCTTGAGTGGGGCGTGCGCGAAGGCGTCGAGGACAGCGTGATCGGCGACACCGACGAACTGGTGGCGCTGACCCTCGCCTACCAGATGCTCAACGACCTCACGCGCAGTCTCGATTTCGCGCTGTCGAACGCCGAGCGCGGTACCACCGCGGCGGGCGCCGCCGATGCCGGAAACTCCAACATCTGCCAGACGCGCATTCTCACCAAGGGGATCGAGCAGCTCCAGGGGCTGCGCGAGGAGGTCCTCCGCCAGCGCGCCCAGATGCGCCAATCCTATATGGCCGCGCTGAACCAGGCCAACCTCTCCGCCAATTACGCCGGTCTCGTCCGCCAGCGCGACCGCGATGCTCGTGATGCCGCGGGCGCCGCGGCCAACCGCTGACCGCCATGCGCGCGCCCTTCCCTTCCACGCTCGCCGCCGCCTTCGCGCTCGTTCCCGCTCCCGCGCTGGCGCTCGAGACGAGCTTCCACACCTATGACGGGTTCAACGAGACGGTCGACGCGTTCCGCCTTGTCTCGATGATTTTCGCCGACCCGCGCTACGAGACGCTGGTGGTGATCATCGCCGTCGCCGGCATCGCGCTCGGCGCGCTCCTCGCGAGCGTGCGCGGCAACGGCATGGGCATCGTCGCCTTCGGCTTCCAGACGCTCGTCGGCATCGGCCTCTTCGTCGGCCTCGTCGCGACGACGGGAACGGTCCATGTCTACGACCGTGTCCGCAATGCCTATCAGCCGGTCGGCGACGTGCCGAACCTGATCGTGCTCGTGGCCGGCGTCACCAACATGATGGAACGCGCGATCGCCGAGACGATCGACGACAATACGCTCGATCCCAATGCCAAGCTCGAGTTCGGCGCCGGCGGGCACAGCTTCGATCTCTTTCTCAATGCCGTATCCCCGCGCGGGCCGATGACCGACAGCTTTCTCGACGCGACGATCAAGGACTATGTCCGCCAATGCTACCCGGTCGCGCGCGTGTCGCCCGCCTATGGCATCGACGACGATCAGCTGTTTAGGACCACCACCGACCTGCCGCAGGCGTTCGCCGCGATGGCGGGGCCGGCGACCTTCAGCACGGTGTTCACCGCCTCCGACAAGGGCGGCACCACGGTGAGCTGCACCGAGGCATGGACGCATATCTCAGACCGCCTCTCCGATCCGGCGCTTTTCGAGGATTATAGCCGGCAGGTGTGCGAACGCACCGGCTATGACATATCGAACGCCGCCCAGCTCCAGCGCTGCCGCTCGAACCTTGGCGCGCTCGGCGACAAGATGCTCGGCACCCCGCTCACGCTCCAGCAACTGATGACCAACATCAACCTCGGTAACGCCGTCGGCGACGTGCTCTTCGAAGACAGCCCCGCGACCGCGGCGCGCGTCATGGCGAACCGCGCCGTCGTCTCGAGCGGGCTTGCCACCATGTCGACCGCGAACGAATGGATGCCGACGATCCGCGCGACCGTCTTCGGCATCATGCTGTTCATGATGCCGATCGCCCTCCTCTTTATCTTGACCCCGATCAACCTGCGCGTCGCGAGCTTCGCGCTCGGCCTCTTCGTGTTCGTCGCCATGTGGGGGGTGATCGACGCCGGCATCTATCAGCTGACCCTCGGCCGCGCGATGGACGTGCTTGCCGAGATGCGCTCGAACCATGTCGCCGCCAATGCCTGGATGCTCGCGCCCGGCTCGGCCATGAAGGCGCTCGCCATCTTCGGATCCTTCCGAACCGCCGCCGCCGGGCTCGCCGGAGCTTTCGTGTTCACCGTGTTCCGCTTCTCGGGCAATGTGTTCACCTCCTTCACCAGCGGCGCGCTCGGGGCGCAGGGTCAGGGCACCGCGGCCGCGACCCCGATCATGACACACGAAGGCCGAGCGCAGGCGCTCGAGGCGCAGGCGTCGGCGAGCGGCACGATGGCGCGGCGCGGTGCGACGTCGAGCTTCGGGGATTTCGGGGAGCGCTCGACGCTCGGCAGCAACCGCGCCTTCGGCGCCGCCGGAACCTATCTCGCCGATCGCACACCCGGCGTCGGCGGCACGACGGGCTTTGCGCTCGGCGCAACCGATGCCGCGCGCGACCTCGGCAACCTCGCGCCCGCTCTGGTCGGACGCGATCTCACCCATCCTGCAACGGCGGCGGCCGTGCGCGCCAATGCGACGACGGCGGCGATCCACAATTTTGCGGAGAAGGATGCGCTGCGCGGGCTCGGCACGAGCTATTTCGGCGAGGGACAGGCGGGCGAGCGCGCCTTTGCGCGCTTCACGCAGAACATGGTCCAGTGGAAGGCCTTCGGCGACACGCGCGCTTACGACATGATGTTTCAGGGCGCGCAGCGGCATTTCGAGCGCAACGGCTATGCGGGGAAGGACGCCGAGCTCAAGGCTTCGACCGTGATCGCGCAGGCGTCGGCCGACCCGACCTTCGCCAAGCTGATCGCCAACAGCTTCGACCAGGAGCAGATGCTGCGGAACGACCTGACCGGCGCGCAGATCAATGTCGGCGCAATGGAAGGGCGCCGTGACTACGCCAGCGACAATGTAGCCGCCGTCGAGCGGCGGAATGTCGCGACCGAGCAGGCATATCGCACCGGCAGCAACGAGGGCCAGCGAAACGCCGCCGCAATGCTCGGCCTTCCCGTCGACGAAACCGCGCGGCGTATCGGCTTCATCAACACCCTCTCGGGCGAGGCGCGCTCGTCCGCCATCTCCTCCCTCTCCCGCGCGACGGGACGCAACGAGGCGCAAGTCATGCGCGCGCTAGAAACCTATAACGCCTCGGTCCAGCTCGGCACCGCCGATGGCGCGACCGAGCAAGCCGGACGCGAAGGCACCAGCGTCTATGGTCGCACCCGCGAGGCAGCGGGCTATGACTTCGCGGAACGGTCGGGCAAGCTCGACGCGCAGCGCGAGATCGGCCATTCGGGCGTGCGCGGCTCCGCGCGGATCGGCGAGCAGCGGCGGCAGAGTGACAATTTCGGGTTTGCGGAAGGGGCGGCCGCGGCAGGCGTTTCGACGCGCGAGGCGGCGCAGCTCGATACCTTCATTGGGGCGCTAAGCCGCACGGCGGGGAACCAGGTCGACATGGCCGAGGGCGGCGCGGCGGGCATCGCCGATCGCGCACGCAACGAGCGGCTGACGCGTATCGTCGACAATGAGCGGCTGACGCGCATGCAGGGCCTACTGCGCAGCGAGGGCATCAACATGACGAAGCGCGAGCTCGCGATGGCGCAGAATGGCGACCTCAATCTCAATGTATCGCCCGACGTCGCGCGCCAGCTCCGGGCGGCAGGACTCATCAACGACAGCCAATATGGCGCCATCGCCGAAGGCGGCCGCGCACGGTTCAGTTTCGCGGACAATGATCTGCTGGTGTCGAGCAGCACGGGATTCTCGCAATCGGCGCGCAGCGACACCAGCACCAAATATGAGGCCGGCAAGCTGGCCGGACCCGACACGATCGAGAATATGCTGAGCAGCGAACAGGGTCAGGCCATGATGGCGAACTGGCTCAAAGGCGGGTTCGAGATGGATCGCAATGGCGAGTGGCGGCTTAATCCGCAGGTGGCCGATACGCTGCAGCGCGATGTGTCGGCAATCATGGCGCAGACGGGTTGGCAGCGTTCGATATCGCGCTCGGCACAGGATCAGATCACCATGGGAACGACTGTCGGCGGCAACATCGGCGGCAGCGCGCAAAGCAGCGATTATGCTTCCCGTGGCGGTAAGCAAAAAGGCGGTTCACGATCGCAAACCGCGACTTCGGGAAATGTCGGCGGAAGCCTCGGGTTTTCCAGCCGCGACGTCGGGATCAGCAGTGAAAACGCCCAAGCTTCCCTTGATATCGTCAACTATGAAGTTCGCGGGGCGATTTCCGCAGCAGAACGCGCCGCCGCGCGGTCAGAAACTCCCGAAGCGACGTTCACCCGCGAGTTGAACCGACAAGTGCTTGGACAGGAAGGGCTACGGAATCGCTATCTTGGTCAGGCCGATTCCGCGCGAGGTACTGCGGACATCACGGCCCCGATGACGTCGTATGAGCAGTCATCGATCTTGAGCAAAGGCCGGTTCTCGACTGATCTCGCCAACGGTCCATTCGACGGAGATAACAGCGACAAGAAGCGCTAGATTCGCGAGCCGTTGTTGGGACTGAGCGGATTGCCGATATAGATCGTGCCCGAGAACGGATCGTAGATATCGCCTACGGGACGCAAATGGTCTGGGGGATACCGCAGAGTTTCCTGCTCGATCTTGATACGTTCGAGTTCCTCGATTTCCTCATCCGAGAGCGGGTCGCCGGCGAAAGGCCTATCGAGCCACGCGCGCACGAATCCGAACCCCAGAACGAGCAGCGCCGTGAGCGGGAAGAAGAGGATGGTCAGATAGCCAGCGAATGCGCTCTCGAAGAACGGCCGAAGGGCTGGGTTCTTCAACGACGCCGCCGCCACCGTCCAATATATTGGGATCGCTGCCCACCAGAGCTTGGCATACCACGGGCGCCACAGCCAATCGGCCGCAGCGGGCTGCGGAATTTCAAGCTCCGGGATCGCTGAAGAAGGCGTGTTCTGCATGGCTTACCTCGCGTTCAAATGTAGCATCGACGGCAACGCATGGGAATTCGGAGTGGTGCCGAAATCGAACGAATTACCTCGGGAGCTAAGCGACATGTGCTCCCCTCGCCGATTTCGATTGCACGCTCGCCACGCCCCCTCCCTTCCCTCAGGTTGCAATGGGCTAATTCTTCAGGGCTGGCGCTGCAGCCCTGTTCGCCACGCAATCGTCAAAGATGCACCGAAGAGATGCTCTCCCGCGTGCCGAAAGCGCCACATTTGTTCGGCGCGCATCGTGCGGATCTCGTTGACGTTCGACGATCGCGCGCGCTTCTAGACTTTGGGTCAGCCGAACGGCCGTCGCGATCGAAACGCCGCTCGCATAGCCGAGGCTGGATACGGACAATCGTTTGCTAGCGGCGTCAGCTGAATAAAGCTCGAGCAAGATGATCCAGCTTGCAGGGCTCAGGCTGATTTCCCGGATATAGCGGTCCATTATTCGCCGCTCCATGAGCAGCTCGCGGCAGAAACGCAGTCGGTTGGCTTCGACATCGAAAGTCGGATCATCTTGATGTGCCGCGACATCCGACATTCGCCCAAACCAAGCCTCTGCGCTTTCCGGCGCGAAAAGCCAGATAGGCAGGCGCCGCAGACGAAAGCTGCGGCCCGGCGCCGGTCTTGCAGAGGCTCGAATATTGGTACCACAAAAAACGAGCCTCCCGTTTGCTTGCGGTGATTCCAACGCCCCTTAGGCTGGTCGGTTGATAGACGGCACATAAGATGATAAGCGTATAACCGCTTTAGCGACGATGAGGGAATGTGTGATGGGCGAAGTAACCCGCTGGACGGTGAATGTCGCACCGGAAACCGACATCGATGTCCGAACCTATCTTGCCCAGCGTGGCATGAAGAAGGGCGACCTGTCGCGTTTTATCGAAGAATCGGTGAAATGGCGCCTGCTCGACCTGACGTTGGCGGAGGCCCGTGCCGGTTTCGATGACCTGTCACCGGAGGAGATGGATAGTCTGATAGACGAAGCGGTTGCCGACGCGCGTCGGAACTGACGCATGCGCGTCATTATCGATACCAATGTGCTTGTGAGCGCCCTGTTGCATGAACGGTCGCTGCCCTACCAGCTGATTGCCCTATGGCGTCAGGGCAGGGTCGCGCTGGTCACATCTGCCGAACAATTGGACGAACTTCGGCGCGTCACTCGTTATCCGAAAATCCGCGCTCGGCTGAACCCTGCAGTCGCCGGACGACTGGTCAACGAATTGAAGGGTGCTGCCATCATGGCGCAGGACCTGCCCGACGTTTCTGTCAGCCGCGATCCATGGGACAATTATCTGCTGGCGATGATCGAAGAGTCGAAAGCAGGATATCTGATCACGGTCGACAAGGCCGACTTGCTGATCCTGGAACGCCATGCCGGAGCACAGATCGTCACAGTACGAGAATTCCTGAAACTGATCACGGGCAACGAACCAGGATTTTAGCTGCCGCCGGCAGCTTTCTTCAGGTCCGCGATATGTGAACCGCAGATCGCCTCGACGATCGCGCGCAATTTCTCGGCCGACGCTGCAAGCGCTTCGAGGTCGGCAGCGCTAATTTCGTAACTGGCAGAGTATCGAGCCTCAACATAAGCGCGTTTCAGCAATTCGAAGCGGCGGCGGTCGATCTTACTGTCGCGAGCCCAGGCTTCAACCAGGCGCGGCTCGCGGTCCTCTGCGAGCGATCGCAGGAACTTGATATTGTGCGAGCGTGGAAAATAGAACGTGTTTGCAAGCAAATAGCACCCGTAAAGCCGCTCAACGGCTTGGTGCAATGCGAATGCAGCTCCCTTTAGCCATCCCCCGTCAAGCATGGCCTTACCAAACTCGAAATCGAACGCTTCCAGTCTGCGCCCGGCTTCCGCAAAATTTGCCGAGAAATACCCCACGGCCATTTCATAGGCATCAACTGGCGTCAGCGGCTTCGGCGTTGCCAAAGGATGGTTCGGCAGGTCGTATAGCATCACGCCATCGCGGATGATATCGACCCAGAAATATTCGCCGCGGCTGAGCGCGCGGTTCACGTCGGCGAGCGTATGGACAATGATGTTCAGCGTCCGTCCGACATCGGGGTCGCGGAGGATCTTGTCCTCGGCGATGTACCAATGGTCGGAGATGTCGGTGAGATCCTCATGGCTGACAACGATCAGCAGGTCGAAATCGGACTGATAGCCATTCTCCGGCTCATCGACCCAATCGTCGCGGGCATAGCTGCCGAACAGGATGATCTTCAGGATCTTGCCGTTGCGTTTGCCAGGCTGTGTCGCGCGCTCGATCGATCGCGCGAACTCCTCCATCAGCACGGCCTTGATGCGTTCGAGTTCGCCCTGCTGCTTTGCCGGAAGGTGGTCGATTTCTGTTTTCATTTTCGCCCTGCGCTTCGGAACTGCCGCAGCCCCTTATGCCGCGGTGTCGTCGCGGAAACGATCCATCTGATGCATGCGTTCGTGAAGGATCGTAACGATGCCCGCAGTTCCGTCGCCGAGCAAACGCCAATAGACATAATGATGTTCGCACTTGCCGTAATAGCCATCAACACCGAATTCAGCCGGAATAGCCCGCCAAAGAAGCTCGCGCCTGGCGATCCGACCAAAACAGTCGAAAAGGCCCCGCACATAGGCTTCTGCCTGCGCATCTCCCCACTTCTCCCGCGTATAGGCATAGATTTCGTCGAGCCGCTGCCCGGCGATCGCGGAAACCCGAAAATTAGCCATCGTCAGTTTCGGCGCGCCCGACCGATCACCGCATCGGCATCGAGAGGCACGAAGTCAGAGTCAGGCGCTGCGAAGGCCCTTTGCAACTCCGCCTTCAAGCGGGCGAATTGCTCCGCTTCCGCGCGTTCCTTATCGCGCCGAATGAGATCACGGACATATTCGCTGACATTCTCATAGGAGCCGTCGTCGCCAACATTGGTCGCCACGAAATCGCTGAGGGCGCCGCCAATACGGACATTCAGGGTCGTTTGTTTGTTCATAAAAACCTCGCGTCCGTCACAATGTAGAGGAATAATATGGACAATCAATCCTGATCATATTGACCCCGGCATAGTCGGATATCTTTCTACCTACTGGCCGCCGCTTCGACGACGGAAATAGACGCATTCGCGAGCCGGTTTGGCAACCGCCTCGAAGCCCGCATCGAGCCAGACACGTCGATGGGGCGGCTCTACTTCCGAAAACTCTGCCGCTGACCACCAATCGGCACCGAACGCCGCGCGCGGAAGAACCGCGCCAATGATGCTCTCGATGTGCGAAAAGCTGAGCTCGACGCCATCGGCATCGTGGCAAACCCTCCACCGCCTGAGGAAGGCGCCAAGCGCATCATATTTTCCCATGACGCCGTTTCAGGGCGGTGGCGTCTCGAAGTCAAGGGCGCGGCCTTCAATAGCGCCAGATCTGCCACCACGGCGGGGGCGGTGTGGTGATCAGGATATGGACGGCGCGCGCAAACGCCTTCTCGATCTCTTCAATGCCCATGCCGTGTCTTTCGGCCAAATCCTCGTAGCCCGCGTTCTCGAACCGGATCGCAAGAAAGACGGCGCGATCGAACGGCTCCATTCGGCGGATCGCCCGCCGCGCGATCCGCAACCGCTTACTCCCGCTCCCGTTGCTGGACATGATGATCCTCCTGCCAGACCGGCAGCCTGAGCGACCGCCACCACCTTTCTGACTCCCCCCCTTCACTCCCTGCATTCCGAACAAGAAGCGCGCGCATCCCCTTGCTTTTCCGAGTGTCCGGGCACGATGAGGCATGGTCCGGCGGAAGTCTTGCTCTTGGAAAGCAATCGATTATGCTGAACGGGCATCGGGCTGGCAGGCGGCGCGATGCCGGGGCTTGAGAACCCTTTGAGCAAAAACACCTGTTCGCCATCCTGTCCGGGTGGCCGTCGCGTATGTACAAGCCTTCGGGCTAAAGGCGACGGCGCACGCGCCTCAAGTGTGTTCTCAACACCCGGCTTTAGGCCGCCTTTCCTCCCGTCCGGGAAGGCGAGACAATGGATTATGACGAAGAGGCTGCCGAAGCGCGCCGGCGAGCGGAGCCTGCATTTCAGATCGAAATCGATGACTGGGGCAACCAGCATAAGTCTGCGGCTATCGAAGCCATGTATCAAGAGCACCAGCCGCAACTTTCCCGTTTCCTGCGCCGACGGACGAATTCACAGGATGTCGGGGATCTGGTCCAGGAGTGCTTCCAACGCCTTGCCGCAAGCGGCGCGGATATTGTGTCGCGGATCGAAAAGCCCGGAGCCTATTTGGCACGAGCGGCACGCAACCTGCTCATCGAACGTGCCCATGTCGACCGGCGTCGCTTCGCCTCGGCACATCATGAATATGACGATACCGAGCATCCAGGGTCCGACCCCCACGCCGCGCTCGAAGCAAGGGACATGATGCGCCGTGTCGAGGACCGTCTCGAACGCCTGAAACCGAAAACCCGCGACATCTTCCTGATGCACCGGTTCGAGGGTATGTCCTATGCCGAAATTGCGGCTGCAACAGGAATGAGCGAGAAGGGCGTGGAAAAGCAAATCGCCAAGGCCATGACGGCAATCCTTCGCGTAAAAGGTCCGCGGTCATGAGCCGCGAGATACAAGCGGGAAAATGGTTCGCGCGCATGCGCGCGAGCGATGCGGCGGCTGATCGCGCGAAGTTCGATGCGTGGATGGCCGATCCCGAAAATGCCGCGGCCTATGCCGAGGCGGAAAAGCGCTGGGCGGCTCTCGATGTGAATGTCGCGGGCCGGATCAGGGCGCGTGCGCTGCGCCCTTCCGGATCAAACCGGCTACGCTGGGCAACGGCTTTCCTGCTCGTCGTCATGCTTGCCCTCGGAGGCGCCTGGTATGCCGGGCGTGCCGGGACCGGTCCGCAAATCGCGACCCGGTCCGTCGAGGGCGAAGCCGTTCGGCTGGTCGACGGCACATTGGTTGAACTCCTCGACGGAGCGAAGATCGAGACCAGATTTTCGGAGCGTGACAGGGAGGTCGTCATGACCGGCGGCCGTGCCCGTTTCACCGTAGCGCACGATGCCTCCCGGCCCTTTCGTGTCATCGCCGGGGGATCCGAAATTGTCGCACTCGGCACCATCTTCGAAGTCGATCTGACACGACGCAATCCGAGCGTCCGGCTGGTCAGCGGCTCTGTCGATGTGCGGGCGACAGCGCCCGGCGGACGCACGGTCAGACTGAACCCCGGCGACACGGTCGAGGTACAGGGCGGCGAACCGCTTCATCTGCCGCGCGGCGACGCCGCTCGGTCGACGCCCGACACGGCAATGACGCTACCCGTGGCAAACGTCCAACCGACATCTCGGGTCGTCGCCGACAAGTTGCCGCTCAGCGAGGTCATCGATCAAGCGAACCGGGTGAACAGCAAGTCAATCCGGCTGGCTGACCCCGCGCTCGGATCGCTTGAGGTCACGGGCCGGTTCGATGTCACCGACAGCGCGTCGCTCGCGCGAAAACTCAGCGCGGTTTTCGGACTTTCGGCCCAAGAGAGTGACGGCGCCATCATCCTGTCCCGAAAAAAAACGGGGGGATAATTCAGCCGGCCTCGTCTCGCCCTTCCAGACGGCCATCACGGCCGCGCGGGAGGGAAAGATGAGAGTGAGACTTCTGGCAGCTATCCTGGCTTCGACGGCTGCGACGATTGGGCTTCCAGTGCCCGCCGCCTCGGCTGAGACGGGCCAACAAAGCTATGACATCGCGCCGCAGGATCTGGCGGACGCTTTGCGGCAATATTCCGAACTTTCGGGCCGGGACGTCATCGCCAATTCGGACGTTGTCGCGCGCAAGAAAAGCGCCCGGGTCAGCGGCACCTTCAACGCCGATGCGGCCCTGGCGCAGCTTCTGGCCGGCACCGAACTGGTCGCCGAAAGCGTGGACGGAACGCTCGTTATCCGCGAGGGAAAGGGCGACAGGTTCGCCGAAAGCTCGGCAAATCGCGGGACCGCGCAGAGTGATGACGCGCAGATCATTGTCACCGGTACCCGCATTCGCGGAGCCGGCCCGGTCGGCTCGCCCGTGACGATCGTGGATCGCGATGCGCTTGACCGGAGCGGGCGCACGACGCTCGCCGACTATCTTCAAACCATCCCGCAGAATTTCTCGGGCGGCCCCAGTGAGGCCACATTTGGCGCGACCGCGCGAGGCAATGCGAACACAAATCTCAACTTCGGGTCGGGGATCAATTTGCGCGGTCTTGGCAGCGCCTCTACGCTCACCCTGTTCGACGGCGTTCGCCCGGCCATGGGCGGTGCCTGGGGTGCGTTTACCGATCTCTCCTTGATCCCCTCGTCCGCGATCGACCGTATCGAGATACTGACCGACGGGGCGTCGGCCATTTACGGTTCGGACGCGGTAGCAGGCGTCGTCAATCTTCGCTTCCGCAATCGCTTCGAAGGTGCGGAGACGCGCATGCGAGCCGGGACGGCGGACGGCGATTTCAGCGAGATGCAGATCGCCCAGCTGCTCGGCAAAAAATGGAACAGCGGTCACCTCGTACTCGCCGCCGAATATTACAGCCGCGGCAACCTGCCCGCAACGAAGCGGCGCTTCACCAGCGAAGATCTGCGCCCCGTAGGCGGCCCCGACCTTCGGTCGAATTTCGCCAATCCCGGGACGATCCTTGCCGCCAATGGTCGCGTTTTCGCAATTCCCCCTGGACAGGACGGGCGGGGCCTCACCGCGGCCGATCTGATCGAGGGGAGCTTCAATCGCGCCGACGCGCAGCGGCTCGTCGACATCCTGCCGCGCCAACGCAGCCTCAGCTTCTATGCCTCAGCCGAACAGGAGATCGGGGCGATCACCCTTTTTGCGCGGGGTCTCTATGCGGACAGGCGTTACCGTGTGAACCAGCGCCGGTTCGGACCCGTTCCCGTCACCGTCACGAGCGCCAATCCCTATTATGTCGATCCGATCGGCACCGGTCAGCCGATCACGGTATTCTACGACCCGTCGGCCGATTTCGGTCCCGAGGGCGCGCGCGGTAGAGCGCGCGCCCTCAACCTCTCAGGCGGGGCACGCGCCAATGTTGGCGACTGGTCGCTCGAGATCAGCGGCGGCTACGGCCTGCAGCGCGAGCGCGCCGACGACATCAATATCATCCACATCACGCGCCGCTCCGAGGCGCTCGTATTATCCGACCCGGCAACAGCGCTGAACGTGTTCGGAGACGGCGCGGTCAATGATCCGGCGCTTGTCGGCAGACTTCGCGGCGGCCTTGTCTCGCGGGTGCGCTCGCGAGTCTGGACGGCGGCTCTGCGCGCGGACGGCAGTTTGTTCGATCTTCCCGCCGGCACAGTGAAACTCGCCGCCGGCGCCGAGATTCGCGGCGAACGCCTCGACTATACGTCGGTCTTTGACCTCTTCGGTAACAGCACAACCACCTCGCGCCTGCCCGGGCTTCCGGGCAAGCGCACGGTTCGAGCCCTTTATGGCGAGTTGGTAATTCCCATCTTCGATGCAGGGACGAGCCTCCCGGGTGCGCTGCAGCTGTCGCTCGCCGGACGCCATGAGGATTATTCGGACGTCGGCAGCACGAGCAACCCCAAGCTGGGTCTGCGCTGGACGCCCGTTCGGGGCGTGGTGGTCCGGGCCTCCTATGGCCATTCCTTCAGGGCACCCTTCTTCACCGAACTGGTCGGCGCCGCCAATGCGACCTACCAGCCCGTCTATCTGCCCGATCCTCAATCGCCGACCGGCCAGACGCTGGCGCTCGCGCTACTTGGTTTCCGTCCCGACCTTGGCCCCGAGAAGGCGACGAGCTGGACGGCGGGCGTCGACCTCGAACCCGTCGCCCTGCCGGGGTTGAGGCTTTCAGCCACCTGGTTCGACATTGTCTATCGCGACCGTATCGCGAGCGCCTCCTTCGATATTTTCAACTTCCTCGCACGGCGGGATGTCTATGGCGAGCTTGTCGACGAGACGCCCGACCCGGCGGAGGTCGCTGCCTATTTCGCAAATCCGAACCTCAGAAATCCGCTCGGTGTCCAAGCTTCGGATATCGAGGTCATCGCCGATGCGCGAACTTTCAACCTGTCGCGGGTGACGATCCGCGGCCTGGATTTCGACGCTTCCTACCGCCATTCCATTCCGAATGGCGCGCTCACGCTTTCGCTGGGCGGATCTCGCCTGTTCAGCATCGACCAGCAGGTCACGCGCTCCGCGCCAGCGATCAACGCGGTCGGGACGCTTGGCAATCCCGTGAAGCTCCGCCTGCGCGGTCGCCTCGGCTTCGAGGCGGGGCCCTTCGACGGCGGGCTGTCGCTGCTCCATATGTCGGGTTATCGCAACCAGACCGCGACGCCTGCCGAAAAGGTGAAGAGCTGGACGACATTCGACCTCCAGCTCGGCGCGCGCATCGCTGGCGCTCCAGGTGGGCGAGCCTTCCGCCTGGCACTCAACGTCAACAATCTCTTCGATCGGGACCCGCCTTATGTCCTTTTCAGAACGGCGACCTCGGTACTCGGCTATGACCCCGAGCAGGCGAGCGCTGTAGGGCGAACGATCGCGCTGCAGGGGATCGTAACATGGTGATGCTGGCGGCGGCGATGGCCGCCGCCACGCCGCTCGTCACCGTCGAGGATATTGTGGCGACACGCGACATCAGCGGCGTCACCATATCGCCCGACGGCCGCTGGGCTGCCTATCGTGTGAGCGAGCCTTCGGTGGCCGAAAACCGCGTTGCACTTGGCTGGCATATCGTTGGGGTCAATGGCGGCGACCATCGCCGCGTCGCGGATGGAGGCGCGGCGAGGTTCAGCTTTGCCGGCACGCTGATCGAGAATGCGCCCATATGGGACGCGGATTCGAAAGGCTTCCACTTTCTTGCGATGCAGGACGGCGCGGTCGGCGTGTGGTCGTGGCGCATGGGCGGCAAGGCCCGGCTCGCGATTTCCGATCCTGCCGACATCGTCGATTTCCGGATGGCGGACGATGGTCGCCGCATCATCTATCATGTCGGGGCGACACGAGCCCAAATCGCGGCGGCGGAAAAGCGGGCCTATGATGAGGGGGTGCTCGTTGATCCAACGGTCGATGTCATGCAGCCGTTCGCCGGGGGCGCGATCGTCGACGGGAAGCGCGTCATGCAGCGGCTGCGGGGAGGATGGTTTGAACGCGTGCGCCTCCTCGCGGACACGCCGCCGACGGAAAAATCGGCGATGGTGTGGGGATCGGCCCAGCCCGACTCTCCCGTGCCGCAGACCTCTGCGATCGGGCAACATGTCGTCGCCGGCGACAGCGCGGAGGCCAGAATCGTTCGCGATGGAGGCAAAACCCGCGTCGACGTGTTGCAGCCGGGCCATCCGCCCCTCGAATGCGCTATCGCTGCCTGTGCATCACCCAGGCTCCGCGCGCTTGGCTGGCGCCCCGACGGCAAGGCGCTTTTGCTCTTCGAGGCCAGTCCGGGATCCGAAGAGACAATTTCGTTGTGGCGTCTGAATGGCGAAGCGCCTGAACGGCTCGCGGTCACCGACGGGGCGCCCTTCTCGCCCTTCAATCCCGATCGCTGCGCGATTGGACCCGCCTTCCTTGTCTGCGCCGAAGCCTCAGGCGTCTCGCCGCCGAGGCTTGTTCGCGTCGATTATAGCAGCGGGGCCCGGAAACTCCTGGTCGACCCCAATGCGGACCTGCGGCGCAAGATCGCCACAAAGGCCACGCCCATGTCCTGGTCGATCGCCAGTGGGCAAAAGTTCAGCGGTTTCCTGCTTCGTCCAGCGCACGCTGCGCCGCCCTTCCCGCTCGTGATCCAATATTATCATTGCGACGGTTTCTTGAAGGGCGGCGTCGGCGACGAGATCCCGATGCTGCCCCTCGCGGACTCCGGGATAGCGGTTCTCTGTATCCGAAAGGCTCAGGGCAAATTCTCCAACGCTGAGGAAGAATATGACCTGGCGCTTTCGGGCATCTCCGCCGCAATCGATACGCTCGCCGCAGACGGCATCGTCGATCCACGGCATGTCGGTATTGGCGGCCTCAGTTTCGGATCGCAGGTCGCCCTCTGGGCCATCCGCAAGTCGGATCGCTTCGCCGCCGCGATGCTCTCGTCGGCGCAGTTCGAACCCCATTTCTATTGGGCCACTGCGTTGCCCGGCAGCGGTATGCCCGACACGCTGGCGAACCGATGGGGCCTCGGCGATCCCGACACCGATCCCGAAGGCTGGAACCGGCTTTCCGCGACAAGCGACGCCGCCGGCCTCGACACCCCTCTCCTGATGCAACTACCCGAAGCCGAGGCTCGCCTTGTCATCGAGTTTCACACGCGCCTCAAACGGGCCGGAAAGCCCGCCGAGCTCTTCGTGTTCGCCGACGAGCCTCACATCAAGACCCAGCCGGTGCATCAATTTGCGGTCAATGCGCGCAACCTCGACTGGTATCGCTTCTGGCTGGCCGATTTCGAGGATCCGAACCCTCAAAAGCAGGATCGATATGCGCGTTGGCGCGAATTGCGCGCGGGACATCCCTTGCAACGTCCCGCGCCATAGGTTCGTGCCGGGCGTCCGTTCCCCGGCGGACATCCGGCACGGGCTATTGGCCGCCAGCCGTCGGTGCCCCTGCAACCGAACGCGCCCATCTTTCCATGTCGACGAGTTGCAATATGCGAACATAGTCATTGTCGAGCGCGCCAGCAGGACGCGCGGTCGCGGCGCCAATCGCGTCACAATCAATGATACCCAGCGCCGCCAGCAGTCCCTCCTGCAAAAAGTCGCGCAGATGTGCGCGGTTTCGATCATAGGCCGGCACAAACAGGGATTCGAGTCCGCCCTTCGTTCGGCGCTGTAAAACAAGCGCCGGAAGATCGCCCGCAAACGCCTTGCGCGCTAGTGAGCGATCGTGCCCGCCCGCCGACCATTGCCAGACCGGGACGCCAAGGCCGTATTCGACCAATGGTTGCGAAAGCAGCGGCGCGATCACGGGCACATGAAAAGCGCGGTCATAACCGTCGAGAAAGGGCAGGATGCGCATCAGCATGCCCACATAGGCGCGCTGTCCGTCGCTGGCGGCGGACGCATCGGCAAACCAGGGATGTTCTGGCACCGTCGAAGCATGACGGCTAGCCAGGAACCGCTCATCGCGAGGCCAGGGCGGAGGCCGCTTCAGAAGGCGCCTGATAGCGAAGCGCCATGCTTCGAGCATATGGGTGTTAGTGAGGCGCCCAAGGTCGGAGGCCGCTCGCCAGGCCGCGCCGAGCCCGGCAAAGCGCAGCGCGTCGACTACGGGAGCTGCGGAAATGATATAGCCGAAGAGATTATCGCCGCCGACGCCGGTGAATATCGCGCCCGCACCATAGCCCTCGGCTGCTTCGCATAACCGGATATCGCTCTCGTCGATCAGGCCGAAGCCGCCGGGCCTGACGCGCGGTTCGCCGAGGGCAGCAAGCGGGTCCGGTGGGGCCGCATTCAGCAATATTTCGAGAAGCGCTATGTCGGCGTGATCGGCGACCGCATGGGCGTATCGGCGTTCGTCCCCATCAGGACGCCGCGTCACAAGCGTCACCGCGCGCCACGTCGCACGCGTCCGCGCGAGCGAGGCGGCGACGATCGAGGAATCAAGCCCGCCCGAGAGCTCGAGCTGGACGCGCTCGAACCGCGTCGACCATGCGCCGACCGCTGACATGACGTGTCGGCGGAGCTCGTCGAGCGACGCCTCGACTGGTGGACGCACGGTGAAGGACCATGGCGACCAGGCTTGGCGAACGACCGCGGGCGAACCCATCATGAGTGTTTCGCCGGCGAGAAGCTCGCGCACCATGGCGATCCCGGTTGCCGGACCGCGCAAGATAGGGAAGCGAAGCTGGGCATCGATCGCGGCGGGATCGAGCCTGTCGAGGGAAAGGCCCATCGCCTTGCCAATCTCGAGGTGCGAAAATGCGCAGGCGCCGTCTTCGGCGAAAAAGAGCGCTGGTCCCGTCACCGGCGATCGCAGGACATGGACATCGCCCGCCGGCTCCTTCCAGGCCAGAAGATAATTGCCCCACAAATGTTTGACGGCCCATTCAGCGCCGCGCGCTTCGATTTCACGGGCTTCGTCATCACCGAGCTCATCGCAGGCGCGATTGTCCGAGCGGCGGAACGCCCAGCCAAACAGAAGCGTGTTACCCTTCTTCGAAAACGCTACCGCCGCGTCGCTCAGCAACCGGACATGGGCCAGTCGCGCGACCTCGCGGAGGCTCCCACGGGGTTCAGAATGCGACGCAGCGCGCGCTTCGAAGGCGATGCGCAAAGTCACAGCCTGAAGACCGGTGAGAAACTGAGCACATTCGCCAGCGGATCGGACAACAGATAGTCTTCGGCCTGCACCCAGCAATGCGCGGCGAAAGGATCGAGGCGAACGCCGAAATAGAGGTCGGCGTCGAGGCCCTTTCGCCAGAGGAGGCGCATCAGGGCGAGCGAGTCCGGAACGCAGCTTCGCTGGATCGGGACGTCGGCACGTCGAAGAGCGAAGGCGCGCGCGTGGTCCGCAGTTTCGATCGAAAACTGCCGCCCGACATCCACCGGGCGAGCCCGGCGCCATGCCGCGATACTGCGCTTGATGCCCAATATCCGCAGGCTGGCGCTCGCCTCCAGTTGCGCGCGCAGCGCATGGTGAAATGGAAGATGGGCTGACACACGGGCTTCCGCCTCGAGGACACTTGAGCCGGGCAGCGCAGCCTCCACCGGTTCGAAACCGTTGCTGCCTTCGACCAGCAGCGACCGCCCGCCGGGCCGGGGAAGGCGACGAATTGTGCCTGCATCAATGGTCCCGGCGATCAGGTCCCGCAGAGCCTGGGCGGCCTCGGCCTTGATCAGAAAATAGCGGTTGATGTCGAGGTCGAGCAAAACGGCGCGTTCGCCGATGAAGCCAAAGGAAAGCCCGGGTCGAAGCTGATATGTCATGAGAATGTGGAGGGCGCGGCGATGTGCCGCGCCCTCCCCGGCCTTCAGTCAGCCAGGATGGCCGGAACGAGCCGTTCGAAGCCGCCGATTTCGGCGACGTAGATGAGCGAGCCGCGCGTCTCGATGCTCGCGACGCCCAGTTCCTCGATGCCGTCTTCGACAATGTCATTGCGGTCCATGGGACTCTCCTTCGTCAATGCCGCGGAATTGCGACACGGCCAAGGCTATGCTCCCTCGTTCAAATAGGAATTTTATACGGCTCATATGGGTCGAATATATTCTAGAGCGACTCTTCGCGCGGCCTGAGTTCCGCCACGACGCGGCCCGCGAGAAGGATACGGCGGCGATGGAAACGTGTGATTTTGCTGCGCAAGGCGCTCCAGCGCCCGAAACGAAAATCATCGTCCATCGCGATGATCGCCGCGTCGCTCCGCCGGTCGACGCGTACTTCGGCGGCCCGAAACACATGGCAGCGTTCGATCAAACTCACCGTCGCAAATCGAAGTTCTCGATTAGAGTTGGTCCAGGCGATCGCCCGAAACAGCGCCGCAACCCGCTCGGGATAATCGCCGGCGCCTGAGTCGCTGAACGATCTCTGCGGAATGTGGGGGTCGGGCGGCTGCCCCTCGAGCGCCAGCGCCAGAAGCGACGCGCCCCAGGCATAAAGGTCGTGGAGGTCGGCTTCGGCCAGTATCGGTTGCCGAAACCCTTCGTGACGCCAGGCTTCGAGCAGCCTTTCGCCCGAAAGCCGGTAGAGGGCGTCGCGGACCGGCGTCGGGCTGACGCCAAGCACCCTCGCAAGTTGCGCGGGTTCGAGCCGCTCCCCCGGCGCGAAGTCGCCGCGCATCACCTTCGCCTTGAGCTCGGCATAGACGAGTTCCATCGTCGCGCCGGGACTCATGATCTCGTCCCCGAGGCGACCGCTTGCTGGGACGCGACATGCTGCGCGAGCATGGCGGCTTGATCGGGCCGAAGGGCATCGACCGCCGCGCGCGCGTCCTCGGGGTCGGCATCGAAGAGGACCGACGGGCATTGACCCTCGAAATTGCCGAGATTGGGCCGGTGCTGGACATAGCCGACGAGTTCGGAGATCTCCCTTGGAAAGGATCGCGCGATATGCGGAGGATAGGCCAGCCATTGATTCTCATAGGGCTTGAGCCATCCAAGACAGTAGCTGACAATGATCCCCCGCCGGACAGCTTTGCTATGGTTTGCGCCGGCTCCGTGCAGCGTCGACCCGAGGAAAACGATCGCATCGCCGGGTTCGGCCTCAGCGATGATGGGCGCCTCCCTTGGCTCTTCCACCAGCGCTTCGAGCCCATGGCTGCGCGGCCAGATGATCGTTCCGCCATTTTCTGCAGTGAACGAGGTCAGCGGCCACATGACGTTGACGAGATATTCGACCTCGCCGAGCGCGCCTTGCCACATATCCTGATCGCGATGCGGGAACTGGGCGAGCGCGCCGGGATGAAGCTCGATCGCCTGCGCTAGGTTGAGCTGAATGCGCTCGCACCAATTGCCAAGCGCGATCTCGGCCAATTCGAGTATCGCGCGGTTCATGACGAGGTCCGCCATGTGCGGCGAGCGAATGAGCAGGCGTCCGAAGCGCTTGGTCCTCGCGCCGTAGAAGCCGCCTTCACAGAAGGGTGTGGCAGCATAACGCGAATCGAGGTCGACATTGATACGGCCGAGCAATGACGGTGGCGCGGCGCCCCGGATGATCGCGAAGCCATTGGACATGAGGTCACGGGCCGCGGGCGAGCCTCGACGGTTTATTCCGTATGATGCTGGATTGATGATCATCGCGCCCTCCTCAAGCGGCACGCGCGGCGGGGGCCGCAGCGGACTTGACGGCGATGCCCGCTGCGGCGAGCTTCGCCACCGTGGAGCGATCGATATCGATGCGAAGCGCCACAAGCGCCTGTCCCTGGTGGAGGACCGGCTCGCCAAGCGCGTGGCAATCCCAGCCGAAAGTCTGAATCTGCCGGAACCAGGTATGTTCGGCGACGCCAGTGTAGGTGTGGATGTCGTTCGCGAGGGCATGTTTGGCGAGACCCACGAGGAGCACGTCGCGCGCGATCCGGCGCTGCCGCGCGCCGATCCCCGGCGAGAGACAGAAGCGGGTGATTTCGAAGATGGCTGGCCCCTGAGGGATGGGGCCGGTGACGAGAAAGGGAAAGAGCGCATCGAGCAGCGCGGGCCGCGTGGTTGGCAGCAGACGTGCCGAAGCGAGCCCGCCTCGTCGGTGACGATCAGATAGGTGGCATGGATATCGTCAAAATGATCGACTTCATATTGATCCGCGAGGGCCGGAATGTCCCATTTCAGAAGATCGATGAAGACGCGTTTGCGCGCCGCGAACATCGAACGAAGCGCGATATGTTCGCGGTCCCGGCTATCCTGGTCGATGGTGAGAAGCATGAGATTGTCCCCTTGTTTGAAAAGAGACAATTCAGATGAACCGGGAAATGCGGCCGTGCCATAACACAAAGGGGGGGTGTCAGCCTCGGGCGACATCCCCGAAACAGATCGCGCTGTCGAACAGGGCGCGAATGGCGAGCGCTATCCGCGTCGGCGCGTCATAGGCTGCCCGCGCATTGCGCAAATGCTCGCGCACCGTCTCCTCGCTAATATCGAGCAGCTGCGCGATGACCGAATTGGATTTGCCGCGCGCCGCCCACATCAGACATTCGATCTGCCGATCGGTAAGCTGCGGCCGCTCATCGAGCGAGACGGGATCGCCGAGCCGGCGCGCGGCTTCGAAGACGAACGCCCCGAGGCTTTGCGCAAAGACAAGCGCTTCGGGCGGCATCGATCCGCTATCGGTCCATGCAAAGGATACAGAGCCATGCGCCTCCCCCGGCAAATGCACAGGGACCGTCAGTCCGTCGGCGATGTTGTGACGGCGGGCGCGTTCCAGCACCTCGGCATCTTGAGGTCGCGGCCGATGGAGCGTCATATCGCGCCAGCGAAAACCCGATGTTCGGCGATGACTGAAGCGGTGCACGGGATCCGAGACGCCGAGGCGATTCTCGTCGAACCAATGCGCAAAGCCTTCAGGATAGTTGTGGAGACGGATGCCCTT
Source organism: Sphingopyxis sp. SCN 67-31 (assembly GCF_001725095.1). Taxonomy (NCBI): domain Bacteria; kingdom Pseudomonadati; phylum Pseudomonadota; class Alphaproteobacteria; order Sphingomonadales; family Sphingopyxidaceae; genus Sphingopyxis; species Sphingopyxis sp. SCN 67-31. The sequence goes on from NZ_MEFH01000020.1 coordinate 45,987, forward strand.
GTCGGGAGCCGCGAGAAAATCGACATGGTGGCTGATCGCAAACCAGGCGCAGCCCATATGCGAGCAAATCTCGCGGAGGATATCGACGAGCGCGTCCTCGCTATCGACCGCCATGATGTCGTCTTCAAGTTGCCGCGCGGCCTCGATTGTGCGCATTCCGACCCATTGGCGGCACCGGCAGCGTCCTCAAGCCTGACTGCCGGGTGAAGCCCCTGTTTCAGTGCTGCCCCCCAGCCCTCTCAAGCAGGCGAAAGTCCAGCCATGACGCCTGCCGTTGGTCCACCAGCAGCGCGGAACAGGGGCGACGCTATCGGCGGCGCCATATGTTTCAAATATATTCGTCAGTTAGAACCAGATTGGGGATTGTTTCGAAGTCGAAGCACACCGACAATCAAAGGTCACCGCCCGGTCACGGGCAATATCTGTTCGAGGATGGGCTTAATGAAGAAGCCAAATTTCAAAAGCGGCTTGCCTCAATATACAGTGTCACGAAACTGACGGGATGGATGGGGCGCAGGAACCTGACGCAGCCGAAGCAAGGCTCTGGGCGCTGCTCACCGACAAGCAGCGCCTGTGCCTCGACCTCGTGCTACAGCGCAAGACGTCGAAGCAGATCGCCCGCGAGCTCGGCATTTCGCGGTACACGGTCGATCAGCGGATATCGGCTGCGCGCAAGACGCTCGCCGCCATCAATCGTGACGATACCGCCATCCGCTATGCCCGGCTGAAGAGCATATGCGATCGGATCGCATATGATCCGGTAGAGCTTCCCATCATGCCCTCCCTCGCGCCATCCGATTTCCCGGACGGCGATCCGGACCATTATCTCGATGTCCGCGAGGGCAAAGGGGCGATGGCCGGATTATCGGGCGAACGCCCACCGTCCGGGACGATCTGGAGGCATGACCATGCACCGACTGCCAAGGCTACAATCATCGCCATCATGCTCATGGTGGTGGTGTTCGCCCTGCTCGGCGGGCTCGGTATTGCAGAGGCGCTGACGCGGCTCATGTCCGGCTAAATCCCTTCATCTTGCCCTACAGCAACAGCCGGAAGCCCTGCTTCTGGCAAAGGAGAAGTCATGTCCGAACATCTCATATCCATTGCCACCAGCTTGCAGCAGCAATTGCCGTCAGCCGAAATCCGGATCGACGATGCCCTCATCGCCGTATCGTCGCTCATGGCGAGCGTGGTCACGGCGCGGCGTGATACCGAAGGCGTGCCGCCCGCCAAGGGGCAGGCGACGATCCAGCGCCTTGCGAAAGCGCAGATGGCACTGATCGACGCCGGCGGCGATGTGCTGCGCGTCCATGGCGAACTGGTCGCCATCGGCCAGGAAACGGCGGGTTATGACCTGCACGAGGAATGCCCGAAGCGGGCAGCCGTCCACCGGCTGCATGCGGTCGCAACGTAAGAATTTGACCGGGGGCCGCGAGAGTGAAACAGATGCGAAATGCGTGTCGCGATCTTCGCCCTGTTCCTGCTCGCGGCTCTTGGCTACGCCGCCTGGCGGGGTGGCGGCCCCGAACGGGTGATGGCGGGGATCGCGGCGACGATGGTCGGATCGGACCTTCTGCTGCACCAGTTCGTTGCGCCCGAATATGCGGTTCTCGACTTCGGGCATTTGCTCATCGATGGTTTCGGCGCCTCCGCGACATTGCTGCTCGCACTTTTCGCCTATCGTTTTTGGCCGATGATCGCGGCCGTTCTCCACATATTGCCGCTGCTGGCCCATTCCAGCCGCGCCCTCAATCTCGCGATGGATCCGGCGGCCTATATGGTCATGCAGGTAGCGGCCTCCTGGGCGGTTCCCCCTCTCCTGTTGTTCGCAACCTGGCGGCACCAAAGACGGCTTCGCACCAACGCCAATTATCCGTCCTGGCACAGCTCATCGCAGCGATTTCTCCGGAAGACAGCGAAGACCTAGCGCGCGCGCTTCTCGAAGAGTTTCACAGCCTCGAGAGGATCTGGGCCCAAACGCCCGAAGCCCTGGCCCGCATTCTCGGCGACCACGCAGCGGTGATCGACCTGCTCCTCTGCACGCGGCGCGCGATGCTCGCATCGATGCGCGGCAGGCTCTATTCGAGGCGGATCGATCCGGACGATGCGAAACTCGGAGACTATCTCATCGCATCCATGGGGTCGCTCGCCGACGAACATCTGCGCATCCTGTTCCTCGATGGGTCGCGCCATCTTATTGCCGATGAATGCCTGCAAAGCGGCAGCCTCGCCCATTTGGCGCTCTATCCGAGGGTCATCTTCCGCCGCGCGCTCGAACTCAATGCCGCCGCGATTCTGCTCGTCCACAATCATCCGAGCGGAAATCCGCATCCGAGCGACGAGGACATCGAAGCAACGCGCCGCCTCGCGGATATCGGACATGCTCTCGATATCCGGCTGTCGGGTCATATTGTCGTGACCGCAAACCAGACATCACGGATAATCGTCGATGATACGGCCCGACGCGGCACCTTCTCCTTCACCCTGAAGAGCCCCGATACCGCCGCCGATCGGCGGGCCAAGGCAGAGCTCGTGCTGACCAACGCGCGCATCACGCAGCGTCGCCGCTTTCTGCGCCGACAACTTATTGGCGCCGAATGTCTTTTCGTCGAGCCTGCCTGGGACATGCTGCTCGACCTGTTCATCCACCAGTGCGAAGGCCGGGTGCTCCATCTATATCCCATGTGCGTCGCATCGGGCATCCCGATGAGCAGCGCGCTACGACTCGCCCAAAAGCTCTGCGAAGCAGGCATATTACGGCGGCAGCCCGATACCTTCGACGGGCGACGGAGCATCATGACGATCGAGCTCGAGATTATGCATCGACTCAGCGCCTATTTTGCGGAAGGTGCCGAATAGCCGGCTAGCCCTGCTCCCGGCGCCGCATGTGCGCGCCGGAGACCCGCAAGCCCGGACAATGCAGGTTCGGGTCCGCGGAGGTAAAGCAGCGTTGCAACCACCTCGCCTGGCGCAACCGGAACGTGCCGCACGGCACGACATCACCACTCGCCAAGCTTCCGGAATCTGAGGGATATCGACAAGGGCCAGAACGACGCTTCATGAAAATATTCCGAATATATTCCGGCTATTTTGCATGAACAGCGGTCCGCCTGCAGCCGATTGGCAGGTGGCCAGTGAATATTCGGCGCTTATGCTGTGCGACCGCCGCGCCTTCGCGTGGGAATGGCTGCGGCGAACACCCCGGTATCGCCGCCTATGGGCGGCCCGGGACCGGCTCCCGATCGATGCACCGATAAGGGTCGGTCTGCTTGCCTGGATCGACCCCGCCATTTCCGCACCCGAAGCTCGCCCCATCTGGTCGCCTGACGTCGACCCCAAAGTTCTCCAGACGCGCGCCGGACGCCGCGCGCCTGGTCCCGGCGATAATTTCGATGTCCTCGCGCTCGCCGACTATGTCTCGATCTCGGTCGATCAGGCGAACAGAGAACATTGGCTCATTTCGGACGGTCGCTGGCTGATCCGGCTTATGCACCATGATGGCACCTTGCTCGGCCGATCCACTCTTCTCGTGCATGAGATCGAAGGCGTGGATTCAGCGGCCCCAAAGATCGCGGCGTTGCAACAGTTTCTGGCATTGACGGCGCGCGGCGAAATGCCGGCGTCGCTGCGTCCGCGCGAAAGCCGGGCCGCGCGCTGGATACTCGAGCTACGAACCGCCGATGCGCTGGCCGCGGGCGCATCGCAGAAGAGAATCGCCGAGGTCCTGTTCGGTGAGAGTGTCACGGCGCGTCGTTGGCGAATTGAAAGTGCATCCTACCGCTCGCGCGTCCAGCGGCTAGTGAAGGCCGCGCAGCAGTATCTCGCCGACCCATTCAGCGGGCCGTGGTTCCGCTGAGCCACCCAAGCGCGGGTCATCTCCGCAATATCGGTGTCACCATATCGATCGTCCAAAGCGCCGCCGTAAATGGACTGCGACGCTGTTTGCATATCGCGCCTGCCTCCACCCCGTTGGACTATGATAGACGCCGACCGCTTTCCAATAATCGCCTGTGACGGCCAGCCCGGACAGAAATATCCAGCGCGCGGCCTCGGCGTTGAAGCAGGCATCGTTCTGCAACCATGATCGGACATGATCCTCGGGACGTCCGACGAGTTTGGCGATTTTCGGAACCCACCAGCTGTTGACCTGAAGGGGTCCGAGATCATGTGTGCCATTGCTGTTGGCGACCGCGGCGCCGATCCAGCCGCCCTCCTGATCGCGGAGTCCCCACAGGGTGCGCTCAAGCCAGGCCCTGCCTTTTGAGGCCTTGCGAATGCAGGTGGCGAGTTCGACTTCCTGCTGCGCGTCCGGAGGCTTGGCCGATGCCGTGCTTGCGTACCCGGCAAAGGTTGAAGCCGCGACAATGATGGTCAGCAAACGGCAGACAATAGGGAATTTCATCATGGGGCTCGTCGCTCCGACAATAAAAGGGTGTCGATGTCGATGGGTTCGAACGCCATCGGTCCGACGTGACTTCCGCTCGCTGATCCGCAGTCTTCGTGGTCCGGTCCGGGACCATCGGATTTCATCGATCATGGCCTCCGCGATCGGGTTCCTGGTGGCGCCGCTGTTCGGGTACCGGCTCGGGTGCCGCTTGCTTGCCCGCACCCAATAGCCCGTGCAGATAGTCATCGAATTGGCCTGCCGCACGGTGGGCGCGCCCGGCAAGCCGTTCGGCGAGGCTGGCCGGACGGAACATCTCCGCCCAAGCGCGTTCTCGGTCCGCCCGCCGCTGCGCGCGCTCAGTTCGTGACTGCAACATTGCAGCGCGCTCGCGTTCGATTGCGCCCGGGTGGCGCAGGCTCCGTATTCGGTGGCTGTCGCGCGCGAGGCGCCCCAGCCCCTCCAGCGCCGATGTCTTCTCGCCCGAGTTCGCCTCGAGCTTCCGGACGAGGCGCTCGGGATCCTCGGTCCAGAGCTTGACGCCGAAGCGCGCGCGCGTGATCGCGGTGTAATAATTCTGGGCATTGACGAGGCCCGATCCGAGCGGCGCCAGCACATAGGCGCGGTCGTAGGTTTTCGACTGCGCCGAATAGACGGTCTCGGCATAGCCATGATCCCAGGTGCGATGGAGCGCTAAATCAATAGCTTGCGGCTCGGCCTTGCGATCCCAACGGATTGTCGCGACCGAGCCGTCGATCCGCTCCACGGTCCCACGTTCCGCATTTTTAAGATCGAGCTCCTTCGCTGCCAGGCGCCACTGGATGCGGTCGCCCGCTGCCACGTCGCGTGTGTCCTCCAGAAAGACGGCGACCTCGGATGCCCGTCCCAGCCTCGGGTTCCAGAGAAGCTGACCGCCATTCTCGCCCGCCAGCCGTACCCATTGGCGACCCTTGCTATCGGGCTCGATGCCGGCGACGCGATATTCATGGTCCTTGGCAATTCCGCGCGCTGCGTCATCGCGCGCAAACCGGACGACCTGCCCGCACGAATAGAAGCGGGCGAAGCGTTTCTCCTCGTTGGTCATGCCCGACGATGTGAGGACGGAGTGCCGCAGATCCTCAAGCCCAATTGCGCCTTCCCGTTTCAGCACCTCGCGAATCCGGCTGTTGACGATCAGCCGCGTCGCATTGTCGAGAACGAGAATGTTGGTCGTCTCGCGGGTGCCGGGTTTGAGCCGCGTCCATTCGCCAACCAACGATTCCGCAAGCTTGTCGGCGCGCTGGCCGCTAACCACCTTGTCGAGCGCATCGAGCGACGCGGCATAATCGCCGCGCCGCGCGTTTGCGACGGCAGCCTTCATCGACTTGGTTTCCTGCCGAACCGCGACCTTCAGCCGCGCTGTCGGAAGACCGAGCTGCTGCATGAGCCAGGCGGGTTTTCCCTGCTCGATCGCCCCGGTCTGCTTGTTGTCGCCGAGCAAGATGACGCGGGCGCCCGTGTCGCGGCTGATTTGCAGCACGCGGAGCGCCTGCCGGCTGCCGAGCTGGCCAGCCTCGTCGAGGACGAGCACATGGCGGTCGGTAACGTCATGACCGCCGCCGGCAAGCAGCGCCGCGACGGTTCGCGATTCAATGTCGGCATCGGCGCCGAGCTTGCCCGCTGCCGACGAGGTGGGCGCCAAACCGACGAACGTCCAATCGGGATCGGCGGCCGCCTTCAATTGCTGGACCAGCGTCGATTTGCCCGAGCCCGCAACCCCATCGACGCTGACGACCCGGTCACTCGACAATGCGAGCCAGCTTAGCACCTTGCGCTGATCGTCATTGAGGATGCTGCCCCGAAGCGATCCCTCGATCCGTTCTGGTGAAGCTAAGGGTATAGTGTCGTCGAGACTGAGCGAGATCTGGCCCGAAAGCGCGATCTCGAGGCGCGCGGTACGGCGCGAGGTCCGTCCGCGCGTCAGTACGCCGTCGCCCGTTTGCTCCCTGGTCCGCAGCAGCTTGAACCTTTCTTCATGCGCTTCGAAGAGGGGCCGGACATCTTCGAGCCGCACCTCGCCGACATGCGAGGCGAGCCCGGTCCGAATGAGCCGCCCGAGATTGTTGACGGCCTCGCGCGTCTCGGACTGGCGAAGTCCGTAAAGCGATGCCCGGCTCGCGGTCGCCCGATCGACGCCTATTTCCCGTTCGCCGCGCTCGTCCGCGCGGCTGCGAATTGCGTCGAGAGTTGGAGCGTGCGCCGCGGACCGCACCGACCATTGGCTATGAAGGCCTTCGAGCCCGACCTTCTGCTTCGCGCGGCGGGTTTCGAAGAAGGATCTCGTGCGTGCCGCCTGCCCCTCGAGGCCATGATCCTTGGCGTGGGCGTCGATCTGTTCGGCGCGCCGCGACATGTCGGCGATCATGTCCTGCGGTACGCCGCGTATCTCGAAGAGCCCCCGCCGCGGGTCGAAGTCGATATCATATCCGAGTCCGCGCAGGCGATGCGCGAGATCGTTGCGGTAGATTTGCCCGGCGGTCATCTGCTCGGCGAACATGGCGCGGGTTTCGAGGCTGACCATTTGTTCATCCCCCGCGTGCCGGGTCATGTTGAGAATGACGACATGGGTGTGGAGATGGGGGTCGAGCTCGCGGGAGGCATGTTCGGTGAAGCGCGCGTAGAGAAGCTGGCGGGTCGTCTCGTGGACGATGTCGCCGTTCATGCGGCGGCGAAGCGCGGCATCTTCCTCGATCCAGCCGATCGCAGTACCCACCGCTTTCTCATGGGCTGCAACGATACGCTCGTCGCCCGCGACCAGCGCCATGATCGACACCGATTTCGGCGCGTTGACCGAGAAGTCCCAGCCGGGATGATGCTCGATGGTGCCATGGCGGCGACGGCCGAGATGCTGCTCGCCGACCTTGCCGGCGAGCAGCATCTCGAGCGCCCCGCGCTCGACCGCACCTTCGAGCCCGAGTTCGGTAGCGATCCGCCCGCCCCATGCCGAGGGCTCGTTCCCTCCCTTCGTATAATAGTCGCCGATGGTGTAATAGCGGGCGACATTAGCGGGCGTGCCCCCGAGGCGGCGCGGATGGATCATGCCGGATTCGCGGGACTGCGGCGGCCGCCCGGGCGACCGTGCTGGCGAAGCGAGTGCGTCCACGGCGTGGCGATGATCTCGAGGCGTGCAATCGGCGCATCGGGGTCATGTCCCCCGATACCACCGGCAGGATCGATCGGCGCCTTTCCGTCGCCTTTGTCGCCATCGCCAGCGGTGGCGACCGGACCCAGAGGAAGTTCGGGCGCCGCCGAACCGGCGGCCTGTTTCGGCGGGCGCTTGCGCGTGGCAGGCGGTTTGGATGGAGCAGCGGGAGCAGGCAGCGAAGGGGTCGACACGGTGCGCAGCGGGGGATCGCTCCGCTCGATGAAAGCCTCCGCGGAGGACGGCGTCCGGTTGTAGCGATCGTCGAACCGGATCACCGGCAAGCCGCGGCCGAAGCGCAAGAAGCCTGCAAGGTTCGGCAGGTTCGTGACCTCGGTGTGGAGGACGAGCGGCCGCGTCACCTGGATGCGCGAGAGATTGACCCCGTCGCGCATATCATTGACGCCGTAGCTCATCCCCTCATTGGCTTCGACCTGCTCGACCTGTCCCAGATTCTTCGAGACGAGATCGGCGGTGTCGCCGTCGTTCCCCCGGAGTGCGACCCAGGTCGAGCAATAGCCGGTCACGGCGGCGGCTTCCTCCTGGCCATAGGTTGCTTTCAGCTGCGGATAGGACTGGAACCCCAAAATGCCGCAGCCGCCATATTTGCGGGCGCGGGCGAGAAAATCCGAAAGCGAGGGCAGTTTCTGGAGGCTCGGCAGCTCGTCGATCACGCAATAGAGGCGCCGGGCCTGATCGGGTTCAAGGCTCATGATCGCGCTGATCGCAATGTCGAGCCAGACGGTGATCAGGGGGCGGAGCGACGGAAGCTGGTCGGCCTTGACGGTGATGAAAAGCCAGCTGTCATCCCCCTCGGTGGTCACCCAGTCGCGGATCGAGAGACCATCGTCGGTATCGTCGAGATAGGCGAAGCTGCGCATTACCGAGGCAAGCTCGGCCTGCACCCCCGCCGAGGTCCGCTCGCCTTCCGACGACACAAAGGCCGCCGCATCGGTCCCCGCGACATAGGCGCCGAGGGTCTTCAGCGGCGAACGCACGATGGTCTCGAGGAGCGCCGAGACATAGGTGCGCTTCTCGGCCGCGAGCTTGCGCATGACTGCGACCAGAGTCCCGCGCGCGGCCTTCGACCAGAAGGGGTCGCCATGCTTGTCCGGGATCATCGATTCCGCGATCTGGTCATAATGATAGTCGCGCGGGACATCGACCCAGGGCGACCAGATGGCGGTTCGCTTGTCGAGCGGATTGAGGAGGATGTCCTTCCCGGGCCGGTAGAATTTCTCGACGAAGGTGCCGGCGGTATCATAGACGATCGCGCGCCGGCCCGAGGCGCGGATGCCGGCGAGCATCTTGACGATCATGTTGGTCTTGCCCGTGCCGGGAGCCCCGCAGATCAATATATGTTCGGGCTCGAAAGCAAGCGGAACCTTGACGCCGCCGATCGCGAAACTCCCCTTGCGTTCGCGCCAGAGCGCGCGGCGGATTTGCCAGACGGACCCGAAGCGCGCGCCGCGCAGATATTCGTTCGAACCGAGTCCACGCCCCATCCGGGTAAAATAGAACCAGGCGACGAGGAGCGCGCCGAGCGCGAAGAAACCGGAGAGGATCGCCCCGGTGATGATGTCGCTCTCGAGCGTTTTCAGCGCTTCCTTCATGATCGGCGCGCCGATGAGCAGGTCGGCCGAGGTCCAATATTCACGCCCCTCGGGGCTGCGGAACAGCACCGGGTCGGTGGTCCCTCGCGCCGTATCGGACTTGAACAGGGCCTCGGCATATTTGAGGAGAAGGTAGCGCTGATAATCGCCCGACTTTTCGAGCGCGTACCAGATGGCGCCGATGATCCAGATCGCGGTTCCCGCCATCACGGTCTGGAAGAAGACCTGGGTGGTCATGCGGACATTGTGGACGATAGCTTGGCCGCCGCGCGTCCAGCTTCCGAGGGTGTCGTTGCGAAAGATGCTCATGACATCCGCCCTCCCCCCTGGCGAGCAAGCGCATCGCCGGTCGGCAGCCCCCGTTCGCGGAGCAGCCGGTGGGTGTCCTCCATCCCCTTGGCGAGCGCCCGGGGGTCGCGCGCACCAACGTCCGACGCGAGGATCGCGAGTATCTGGATGACGGTCGAATGAAGTTCATCGAAGCGGGCGTGGAAACCGAAGGGATCGGCGCCATTGAGCTGTTCGAGTGCCTCGCGGATATAAGCGGACGGGGTCATGCCCGCCGCGTCCGCCGAGGCGAGCAGACGATCATAGAGAGCGTCGTCGAGCCGGAGAGATAATTTTGCCAAAGTGATGCTCCAAAAAAGTGGAGCCTTTGGACATGAGGTTGTGAAGCGGCTCGACTATAGCCGCAAAGCTCCAATATTCCAATGGCCTAATGCGTCCGACGCGTCGGGCAGAAGATGGCGCTATGGATCAAGGGGTTAGCGGCGCTGTCGGACAAAGTCCGCCGGTCTTGTCCGACATGTCCGACATATGACGCCCAACGAGGATCTCGCGAATTCGCGCGAAAATCCTCGATTTTGCGGGCCAGAGCGCGGCGCAGCACCCGTGCGTAGGGTGCATTACAAACGCCAACGGCGTGCGTCCGCCCACCGCAGCGACCATGTCGCTGCGCAGCCTCGTGCCGGAAGGCGCGCGGGCTCCCCCGCCAGGGGGATTTCTTCCTTCCCGGCGGCCCGCCGGGCATATTCTCGGGAGACTTGATTCATGGCGTATCCATTCGATAGGAAAGTGCGTGGCGGGCAGACCATCGAAAGGAAGATGGACATGCCCAAGAAGAGTGAACGCGAGCGCCTCGCCGACCTCGAAGCGCGCCAGCGCAAGGTCGCAGACGATGTCGAAAATGCCCGCCGCGCGCTGCGCGGCAAATATGCCGCGATCGTGCCCGAGCTCCCTGTCGAGACGCTCACCGAGCGTGAATTTCGGGAGATCGTCGATCTTGCGATCCGTGCTGGAGGGACCGCATCTGTCGCGGCGCTCAAGCCCCTGCCGGAGATAGCCCCAAACAAGTGACGCCCATCCCGAAGGGATGGTCCCTGCGACGAGCACGGCGGAGCCGCGCGCAGGAGGCCGGTGCGCCGCACCGCATCGCCGCCCGACGGGACCGGGCGCTCCCGCGTCCGGTTCCCTGAGGGTGGCGACAGGACGCTCGACATAAAAAAGGGGATCGGTCCGAGCTTGCGCCCGAACCGATCCCCTCGCCTTTCTATGCTCGCACCCGTTCGCGCGGCATATCGTGATGCGGGAGCAGCACCGGGTCTACCCCCGCCGCCCGCAGCACCCGCACGAGCTGCGCCTGCACCCCGGTACCCTCGGCGACCACGGCACCCACCGGCTGCAACCGCGCGATCTGGTCGTTGCGGACGAACCCCGCCCGGTTCCCCCAGCGCGCCTTGTCGATCCCCAGCGCGACCAGCGGCGTCTTCGTTCTTGCTGCCCACGCCGCGGCGATGGCATCGGCGCCCCTGTCCTGCGCGGTGGTCAGCAGCACCATGTCGGGGCGCGCCGCTTTCATCTCCTCAAGCGCCTTGTAGATCGGGCGATGGTCGGCCCAGCGAGCGCCCCCGGAGAAGACCACCAGCGGCCCCGCCGGAAAATGCTGCGCGAGGCGGCGCTGGCGGCGCGCGGCGAGATAATCGGTCCCCGCGATAACCGACGCGGTGCGCTTCGACGATACCAGCGTCGCTTTCGGCGCCGACCACGGACGCCCCGTTTCGGCATGGAAGATGTCCGCTGCATGATCGCGCATGCAGGCTATGGCATCGCTCGCTTCATCGAGCGATTCCAGGAGTTGCTGCTGTTCCTCAAGTTCGACGCCGTGGATCTCGCTGCCGTCGGCCGAGCGCAGCAACTCGCGCACCTCCTGCGCCGCCCGGTCGGACTGTCCGGCGAACTGTCCTGCGACGCGGTGGAAGCTGTGGACGATCCCCCATGCGATCCGTTCGGCCGCGCTTTCGATGCGCGTGTCGCGCAGCACGTCGAACACGGTCGTGATCATCAGTTCGACGGCAAGCTGCACCTGCATCGCATCGGGCATATCGCACGTCAGTTCCTCCTCGCTTTTCCCAAGCTTGCTGCGTTCGAGATCGGTGTCGAAGGCGGCGCTGAAGCTGTCGTTCGCCTCTCCCGTCTCCTCGGCAATAAGTGCGGCGATTTCCGAAAAATCCCTTATGCTGCGTTTGAACGTCGTCATATTGACCTCCTCTAGATTGAGAGGTCATTCCCCCTGCACGGGCGCCGAGCATCGGGGTCAAGGATCGGGCGAAGCCCGACCGCGAAGCGGCGGTGGGGGTCACGATTTTCTCTGGCGGCCACCGCACATGGAAGGAAGAAGCCCCGCGCCCGACCCGCCAGGGAAAATGGGGGGGCCCCGCCGTCCTTGAGGCCGATGCGGTCCCGTGCCACGATAAGAAGACTTGAGAGAGAGGAAGAGGTTTGCGGAGCGGGGGCTCGATGCCCCCGATCCGCAAAGGCTCCCGTTCTTGTACGGCGCGATATGCGAGCACGGCGGTGTGGCTGGTTCGGCGCAGCCTGGGCGGTCAGGACGTGCGGCAAATCCCCTGCAGCAAAAAGAAAAGCCGGCGCGCTTCAGCGCACCGGCTCAGGGAGATCAAAGTGACGGTCGGGCCTATGGCCCGGCCGATGTCAGGCGGCGGCGAACATCGGATCGCCGCGCGCCGCTTTCATCGCGCCATGCGCGGTGGGGCGGCGGACGGCGCTCTCCTTCTCAGGCGCCTGGTCCGTCTTGCGGAAGGCGTGGATCGGGACATTGGCCTGTCGCAGCGTCTGGTAGAGATTGGCCTGCAATCCCGACCCCTCGCAAACCACCGCTTCGACGGGACGAAGTTCGGCGAGCTTTCGGTTGCGGGTGAAGGCGGTCTTACGCCCGGTCCCGTAGAGGCCGAAGGCCACGACGGGTACGCGGGTTTCGGATCGCCCCGCCCACGCTGCAGCGATCGCGTCGGCGCCCTTGCGCTGCCCGGTCGTCACCAGCGTCATATGGGGCACGCGGGCGCGGATCTCGTCGAGCCGCCGCCAAAGCATCTCCCAGTCGTGCCATTGCGCGGGGCCGGAGAAGACGACGACCGGCCCCTGCGGCAGGTAGCGCTCGCGCGCATCGAGTGCCCGTTCGCGCAGGAAGTCCTGCGCCGCGATCTGGCTCGCAGTCGAGGCCGAGGATGCACGCGATCCGCGCGCGGGCGACCAGGGCCAGCCCGACTGGGTGCGATACATTTCGGCGGCATAGTCACGCATGCATTCGATCGCCGCGCGCTGTTCGGCAGTCGATTGGCACAGGAGCTGCTTTTCCTCGAGCTCGCTGTTGAACACCTCGCTCATGTCCATGCGCCGGACCATCTCGCCAACCTCGGCCGCGAGAGCATCCTCGCGGCGCTCGAGTTTCCCGGCGACGAAGTGGAAGCTGTTCACGAACCCCCACGCGATCTCGGCGGAAAGCGGCGCGAGCCTCGTGTCGTTGAAAAGGTCGAAGATCGTCGCGATGATCCCGCCGCATTCGGCCTGCGCCGCGAAGGGTTCGGGCATGTCATGCTCGCCCGGCTCGTCACCGGGTTCGATGATCGAAAGCGGGATGGGATCGCCGAACGATGCCTGGAATTCGGGCGTGGCGATCTGTTCGGCGTAGAGGGCACGAAGGTCTGCAAAGCTGTCAACACTTTGCGCGGAAGAATGAGCGACCATGTTCGGTCTCCTTGGATCGGGCAAGAAAAGAGCCGGGAAGCGCAGCTGCGCCTCCCGGCCCGGTTGCGGCGCCTTCGTCAGCCGAAGGGCACCTCGTCGTCGAGGTCGGCGCCGGCGCCCATCAGCGCGCCGTTCGAGCCCGCCGTGCTCTCGCCGAAGCCGCGGTCCTGCGGCTGCTCGTCATAGCTGCGCGTGCTCGCGCCGAAACCGCCGCCGAACTCGGCACGGACGGTCTCGCGGCGCCACGCGATGGTGTAGCCGCCGTCTTCGGACGGAAACAGCGCCACCGGCAGCGGTTCGGGGAGGCTCGGGTCGTCGATATTGCCCGCGAGGAAAACCTCGCCGGTCTTCTTCGACGCCGCTTCCCACAGCGCCCCGACCTGCACCCAGCGCCGGGCGACGTTGAGCGCCAGCACCTCGTAAACGGGTGCCCGCGGGTTCATGCTCTCGACCTTGCGCAGACCGATGCGCGGGAGGTCGATCGTGCGGGTCGCGATCGAGCCAGTCAGACGATCATTCACATTCCTGATTTCACCGATATTCATGACACTTACTTTCGAATGTCGCGCGCGAACCATTTCCCGGCGACACTCTTCCCGATCCTTCTCTCCTCTGTGGCGCCGCGCCCTCGGCCCACGCCGCTGCCCGCATGCGCGCGCTCACCTCGCCGCCCGCGCCGTGGCGTGCGGAGGCCGAAAGCCGATCACTGCGTCACTGAGAGGACTGGCTGGGTCAGCGGAAAGAAGGGGAGCGATATAGGGGAGGTGGCCTCCCGAACTGACGGGCAGCAATGTCATGAGATAGCAGTGGCGACGTCAGCTCTGCGTGCACCACGCCGCATGGATGCGCGGCGCCCTCACCCCGTCACCCGCCTCGCGTGACCAATGCGGCTCGCGGGCTCTCCGCGCTGCCACGTCGGGTTAATGCGTGGCTTCTGACCGTTGGATATGGCGGTCAGGTAGTTTGTAGGCGCGCACTCGCCGAAGCGAATATTCCGAGCGCAGCCCCGGGTGGCCTTAGCCCCTGAAAATGACGGCACCCCGCGCCCGGAAAACCGGGGTCTGGACGCGGAGCGCCGCCCAGATACGGCCGGGCGGGTCGCGTGCCCGGCCGACTGTTATCGGAATGATGAGACCGGTCCCTTTATCGGCACCAGAGGCCCCTCCGCCGACGCGGCCGCCGTTAGGGAAACCTCGCCATTCTCAAAAACAAAACTTTCCTGCAGCCGGGATAGTTTGTCTTTTCCGTACAAGGTTTGCCAATCTGGAGTAATCTTTCCTCTCTATAATTCGGCGTCACTGACCCGGCGCAAAGCACGATCGACCAGCGTGCGCCCCGCACAGCCAAGCTTAACACAGGGTATCCCTGGGCTCCAAAGATACCCGCTTTGGCGTTTCGGGCCGATTGCTATTGGGCGGCTTCTTGGAAAATGCCGAAATGGGCGGACGCCCGGACGGCCGAGCCCGTCCGTTCGGCTTGCGCCGGGGCCGCTTGCGTGGCGGCGGCATCGCGAAGACGGGCCCACGCGCGCGTACCGCAGCTTGCTCATTTGTTCTTTTTATGTTCTCATTGATCCATGATGAGAATCGACCCTGACCGAGTCGCACGCGCACTCCTGGACGCCCCAGGATGGGCGCGCGTCGGCCTCACCGCGCCAACGGAAATCATACGCGAAGCGGCCGCGCAGGAACTGGCGCTGACGATCGCGCGCATCCACGGTGAGACCACGGCCGCCGCCGACGCCGATCAGCTGGTGCTGGCGCTGTGACGTGCAGCATACGAAATCGGGCATTCCGCGGGCCACGCACATTTTCGAGGCGGCCATCTGGCATTATGCGGTGCAGCCCGTTTGCCGCTGCGGTCATCACGCCAAGTTCGATGCGGGACTGCTTTGGTACCGCTTTCACCGCAAAGGCTGGGACGATAATCTTCGCAAGGCGTGCCGCCATTTCTGGTGCCGGCAATGCGCCTGGAGTTCCGGCCGCCGCGTCGAACCGCTCCGCCTCGAAGTGGTCAATTGGGACAAGGACGCGATCTGCATCAAGGAGCGGGTCGACGAACGCGAATGGAAGCGCGCGATCCGCCGCTACCGGAGCTAGGAGCTAGACGATGGAGAGAGATTTCGACGACGTCCTGCAGGGTGTCGGCAAAGGCGGGCACCGGATCATGATCTGGGATGGCCAGGAAGAACGCCAGATCGAGGCGCATTGGGGCCTCCGGTCGCGCGACCCCGAGATCGGACAGATCCCGCTGCTCAAGTCCGAAACCGCGCGGATCGAAAGCCCCTGCCTCATCCTCGCCAACGAGTTCGGCATCAAGCGCGACGGCAAGACGCTCTATGCGGCAAGCCTCGTCACCGACATCCCCTTCTTCTGCATTGCCGGGGTCTGGCAGCGAGGGACGCGCGACTATCCCGATGCCTTCGCGGCGTTGACCGTCCCCGCCTATCCGGACCTTGCGCCGCACAAGGACCGCCATGTGGCGGTCGTCGATCCCGACGATTGGTTCGACTGGATGCAACAGGAGCGCCCGCCGCTGGACATCTTGCGCCCCTTCCCCGAAGGTAGCTTCACGATCA
>NZ_MEFH01000021.1:0-17618 GCF_001725095.1 Sphingopyxis sp. SCN 67-31
GGGGTGGGCAGCGACGGTGCAAAGGCCCACCCCGCTGCGACTAACGAACAAGTTCGTAAGTCTCGCTGCCCCTCCCGCCTGCGGGAGGGGAAACCAGGGAATGTCTCAAACGACCGCTTCCCACCCCAAAGCCGACATCGGCAATGGTTACAGGTTCAGGAAGGCCCGCGCATTGCCGCTGAGGATCTTCGCTTTCTGCGCCGCCGACAGTCCGTCGTGCTCGCGCACAAGCGCGCCGATGTCCTGCTCGCCGAGCGGGAAGGGATGGTCGGAACCGAGCAGGATGCGGTCCTCGCCCATCACGTCGACCAGCAGGCTGAGCGCGCGCGGATCGAACACGGCGGAATCGACGAAGAAGCGGTCGACATAGGTCGACGGCGGGTTCGGGCAATCGACGCGCACGATGTCGCGGTGCTTCCACGCATTCTCGACCCGGCCGAGCAGGAAGGCGAAGCTGCCGCCGCCGTGGCCGAAGCAGATGCGCAGGCTTTTCGGCAGACGCTCGAACGCGCCCGACAGGATCAGCGACAGGATCGAAAGCTGCGTTTCCGCCGGCATCGCGACGAGCCAGGGCAGCATATATTTGGGCATGCGCTCGCGCGCCATCATATCCCACGGGTGGACGAGCACCGCCGCGCCGACATCGGCGCAATGGGCCAGGAAGGTCAGCAGCCCCTCGTCATCGAGGTTGCGCAGCCCCATGTGGTTGCCGATCTGCACGCCCAGATGCCCCGACGCGACCGCGCGGCCGACTTCGGCGCATGCCATGTCGATGTCCTGAAGCGGTACCTGCGCCAGCGCCTGCATCCGGTCGGGCGCATGGGCGCAGAAGGCGAGCGCCGCATCATTGAAGCGCTGCGCCGAATCGAGCGCCTGTTCGGCGGGGCGGCCGTAGCCGAACATGATCGGCGTCGCGCAGATGATCTGGAGGTCGATACCCTGCTCGTCGAGCGCCTCGATGCGGCGGGCGGGATCCCAGAGGATGTCCTCGACCGGGCGAAACGGCTTCGTTCCCGACATGATGAGGCCGGTGCCGTCGCCGGCGTCGCGAAGCCACGGCAGCCCCTCCGCCTCCGCCTGCGCGCGATAGGCGGCGTCCATCGCGGGGAAGAAATGGCTGTGCATGTCGATCACCGCCGCTGTGTGTGATGCCTGTCTGTCCATGCGTATTCGCGGCGCTCCCCGTCCATCGGTCGATTACGACCGGCGGCCGGTTCCGGGCGCGGGTCGAATACCCGGGTAGCCGGGGTTTGCTATCAACAATAATCTCCAGACTTGTCCTCGCTATTATAAAATGGCTATAACTGTATCAGGCCGCCCGGGGGAGCATCATGCCAAAATTTCACGAGAATTTTCTGCTGAGCCGTCTGAAGCTCCGCCAGTTGCGGCTGCTCACCGCGATCGCCGACGAAGGCACGGTGCTCAAGGGATCGCAGGCGCTGAACATCGCCCAGCCGGCGGCGACGAAGAGCATCAAGGAGCTGGAGGACGCACTGGGCGTCCAGCTGTTCGACCGCTCGTCGCGCGGGGTGACGCCGACCGATTTCGGCGAGGTGATGATCAAGCATGCGAAGCTGATCCTGACCCAGCTTCGCCACGCGAGCGAGGAGCTGCAGTCGCTGGAGGAAGGCCTGTCGGGCCGCGTCCATGTCGGCACGCTGCTCGCCGCATCGACGTCGCTGCTGCCGCGCGCGCTCGCCCGGCTGCGCGAGCGGCGGCCGGGGATCGCAGTGACGGTCGCCGAGGGCACGATCGACCGGCTGATGCCCGGCCTGCGCACCGGCGACATCGACGTCGTGCTCGGCCGCCTGCCCGAATATCGCGAGCGCGAGGGGCTGAAGCAGGACGTCCTTTATCTCGATACGGTGTCGATCATGGTGCGCGCCGATCATCCGCTGGCGGCGCGCGACGCGCTGAGCCTCGCCGAACTCGTCGACCAGCCGTGGGTGATGCCGCCGCCGCAGACGTCGCTGCGTCGCCAGATCGACCACGCCTTTCGCCACGAAGGGCTGGAGCCGCCGCGCGACGTGATCGAATCGGTGTCGATCCTGACCAACCACGCGCTGCTGATGAGCACCGACATGCTCGCCGCGATGCCGCACCAGGTCGGGCTGGGCCAGGCGGGACTGGTCGCGCTGCCGGTGACGCTGGAGGGCGCGAGCTCGCGCATCGGCGCGACGACCCACGCGCATGTCGAGCTGTCGGCGGCGGCGCGCTATTTCATGGGCGTGATCCACGAGATCGCGGCCGAAATCCGCGCCGAACTAGGGCAGGACACGGTCAGCTAGAGTGTTTTCAAGTCAGGTGGAATCACCTGACGACTCGGAAAACACGGCAAAACAAGAATCCAGAGTGCCGGTTTTGATTCAATTAAAACCGAACGCACTCTAGGTTCGACGCGAAGCTATGCGGATTCGAACGTTCCCCGCGACCGCGCCATACGGCGCCAGACCAGATAGGCGGCGGCGATCAGCACCAGCCACGGTCCGCCGGCGAATACCGCCACCTGCCAGTCGGCATGGAGCGCCATCGTCACCGTGATCGCGCCGAGCAGGACCAGTCCGAGAATCTGCGCATAAGGAAAGAAGGGCATGCGCACCGGCAGATCGGCCCCCTGGTGCCGCCGGCGGAAGCGGAGGTGGCTGACGAGGATCGCGCTCCACACCAGCAGGCCGCCGAACAGCACGATGCCGAACAGATAGTTGTAGGCGAGCGGGGTCAGGATCGACAGCGAGGCGGCGGCAAGGATGCCCGCGCCGGTGACGGCGGTCGCGCGCATCGGCACATTCTGCGCATTGAGCTGCCCGAGCGCGCGGGGCGCATAGCCGCCGCGCGCGAGCGAGAAGAGCATCCGCGAGCCCAGATAGATGCTGGTGTTCATCGCCGACAGCGCCGCCGTCGCGACGACGAAGTTCATCAGCCCCGCCGCATAGGGGATGCCCGCGCTCGCGAACATCTTCACGAACGGGCTTTCGGTGACGACCTTCGCGCCCGATTCGGTCCATGGCAGGAAGGCGACGATGATGAACAGCGCGAGGATGTAGAAGAGGAACAGCCGCGCCGCCATCGTGCGCAGAGCGGCGGGGATCGCGACCTTCGGGTCCTTGGCCTCACTGGCCGTGCCGACGACGAACTCGAGCCCCATGAAGGAGAAGAGCGCCATCAGCACCGCCAGCCAGACGCCCAAAAAGCCGTTGGGCAGGAAACCGCCCGCAAGGCCAGTGACATTGTGCAGCCCGATGGGATCGCCGACGATGCCCAGGATGCGCGACAGGCCGACGACGATGAAGGCGACGATTGCCGACACCTTGATCACGGTCAGCCAATATTCGACCGATCCGAAATTATGCACCGCGCGCGTGTTGATCCACAGCACCGCCGCGGCGCTGCCGATCGCCCACAACCACACCGGCACGTCGGGAAACCACCAGCTCATGTAGATGCCGACCGCGACCGCCTCGGCGCCGATCAGCAGTACCTGCTGAATCCAGTATGTATAGCGGACGATGAAGCCCATCATCGGCCCGAGATAGATTTCGGCATAGGTGCCGAACGAACCTGCGGTGGGGTGGACGACGGCCATTTCGGACAGGCTGAACACCATGATCACCGCGATCAGCGCCGCGATCAGATAGCTGATGAGCACCCCCGGCCCGGCATAGCCGATCGCGATTCCCGATCCCATGAACAGGCCGGTGCCGATCGCGCCGCCGAGGCCGATCATGATGATCTGCGCCTTACTCAGCCCACGCTCGAGTCCCGCCTCGCGATCGAGATAGGCCTGTTCGTCCATCGTCACTCCCTCCCCTTGCCGCGCGCTCATGTAACGGCGTCGCGTACCTGATGCTCCGGCAAATTCCAGATGCCGCCGTCCATGATCGCCACCAGCCGGTCGACGGCATCCCACACGTCGACGAAGCGGACATAAAGCGGCGTGAAGCCGAAGCGCACCGTGTCGGGCGCGCGGAAATCGCCGATCACCCCCGCCGCGATCAGCGCGCGCATGATCGGATAGCCGTCGGCGTGCGCGAAGGACACCTGGCTGCCGCGCGCCTCGGCCGCGCGCGGCGACGCGAGCGTGAAGCCGTGGCCGGCGCAGCGCTGCTCGACGAGGCGGATGAACAGGTCGGTGAGCGCTATCGACTTCGCGCGGATTGCGTCCATGTCGGCCGACAGATGGATGTCGAGCCCGACCTCGGCGAGCGCCATCGATAGAATCTGCTGGGTGCCGATCAGATATTGGCGGATGCCCTGCTGCGGGCGGTATCCGGGTTCGAAGGCGAAGGGCGCGGCGTGCCCCCACCAGCCGGTGACGGGCTGGAGCGCCTGCCCCTGGTGGCGCCGCGCCGCGAACAGGAAAGCAGGCGAGCCGGGACCACCGTTCAGATATTTGTAGGTGCAGCCGACCGCGAAATCGACGCCAGCGCCATTGAGGTCGACCGGCATCGCCCCGGCGCTGTGACACAGGTCCCAGATGGAGAGCGCCCCGGCCGCATGCGCGCGCGGTGATCGCGGCCATGTCGTGGACGTGCCCCGACTTGTAATGAACATGGGTGATCGCGACCGCGATCGTGTCTTCGTCGATCGCCTCCGCAATCTCGTCCTTTTCACAGAGCCGGACCTCGACCCGCCCGCCGGTCGCTGCGGCGACGCCCTCGGCGATATAGTTGTTGGTCGGGAAATTACTGCCTTCGAGGATCAGAACGCGGCGGTCCGGACGCAGCGCGACCGCGGCCGACAGCACCTTGAACAGATTCTGGCTCGTCGAATCGCAGACGACGACCTCGCCCGGTGCGGCGCCGATCAGCGGCGCGAGCTTGTCGCCGAGCCGCACCGGCAGGTCGAACCAGCCGGCGCTGTTCCAGCTCTGATCAGGCCGGTCCCCCACTCGCGCGTCACGACGTCGTGTGCGCGCGCCGCCGCATCCTTCGGCATCGCGCCAAGCGAATTGCCGTCGAGATAGATCAGGCCTTCGGGCAGGTCGAAGCGATCGCGCAGCGGCGCGAGCGGATCGGCGGCGTCCATCGCCTGACAGGCGGCGCGATCAAGGGGTTCGGCATCAAGCGTCATGGAAACATATCACCTTCGTCTGCGACATTTCGCGCGCGGCGAAGCGCACGCCTTCGCGGCCCATATTGCCCCGCCCCGCGCCGCCGAAAGGCATGGCGTCGAGCCGGTAGTCGGTCGAATCGTTAATTATCACCCCCGCCGCGCGCAGCCGCCGCGCCGCGTGGCGCGCGTTGCGGATCGATTCGGTGAAGATCGCGGCATGGATCGCGTAGTCGGCGCGATTGGCCGCGTCGATGGCCTCGTCCAGATCGGCGAAGCGGAACAGGCTGACGACCGGGCCGAAGGCTTCGCGGCAGGCGACGCGCGCATCATCGGGCACGTCGGCAAGCAAAGTCGGCCGCACCAGCGCCCCGGCGCGCTCGCCGCCCGCAAGCAGCGTCGCGCCGCCCGCCACGGCTTCCTCGATCCACGCCGCGATGCGCGTCGCCTCTCCCGTGCCGATCATCGGGCCGATGTCGGTCGCCGGGTCGGTCGGGTCGCCGACGCGCAAGGCGCGCGTCGCGGCGATCAGCGCCGCCCGAAAGTGGTCGTGGACCGCGTCGTGGACATAGATGCGCTGGACGCCGATGCAGTTCTGCCCCGCCGCGCCGAACGCGCCCGAAACGCAAGCGGCGGCGGCCCTGTCGACATCGGCATCGTCCATCACGATCACCGGCCCGTTGCCGCCGAGTTCCATCGCCACGCGCTTGATCCCGGCCGAACGACAGATCGCCTGCCCAACCCCGGCGCCGCCGGTGAAGCTGATCATCGCCACGTCGGGGTGGCTCGTCAGCGCATCGCCGAAGTCGGCCCCGCGCCCGGTCAGCAGGTTCAGCGCCCTTTCGGGCAGTCCCGCCGCGAGCAGCAGCCGCGCCAGCATGATCGCGACGAGCGGCGCCTGCTCGGCGGGCTTGAGCACGACGGCGTTGCCTGCCGCGAAGGCGGGGCCGAGCTTGTGGCAGACGAGATTGAGCGGATCGTTGAACGGCGTGATCGCGGCGACGACGCCGACAGGTTCATAGATGTAATGCCCCGACCGCGACTCTCCCCCCGGAAAGCCGTCGAAGGCGATCGTCTCGCCGGCCAGCCGCACCGCCTCTTCGGCCGAGAGGCGCAGCGTGTTGACGGCGCGCGCCACTTCGCGAGCGGCGGCGCGGATCGGCTTGCCCGTTTCGGCGGTGATCGCGGCGGCGAAGCGCTCGCCATCGGCTTCGAGCGCCAACGCGGCGGCGTGGAGAATGCGCGAGCGCGCGCCGGTCGGCAGCTCGCGCATCGCGGCGGCGCCGTGCACCGCGGCGGCAGCCGCGCGTTCGACATGGCTCGCATCGGCGCAGGCGACCGCGCCGAGCGCCGCGCCCGACCAGGGATCTATGACATCCATCGTCGCGTCGGCCGCCTCCCAGCGGCCGCCGATCAACAGCGAGCGCGCCGCGTCGAACGCGACATGCATCATGGCTTGTCCTTGCGCAGCACCAGCTCGTCATATTCACGGCTGTCGAGCAGCGCCTCGACGATGACCGGGCCGTCCGCAGTGAAACCAGCTTCGAGCGCGGCACGGAATTCGGCGGGATCGCGCGCGACCGTCACCGGCACCCCGAACAGCGACGGGCCGCCGATCGTTCCCTCAGCACGCACCGGCGTGCCATAGATGGGGTTCGCCTTCTTCTCCTGCTTGATGCGGATCAGCGCGAGGTCGTTGTCGGTGAAGACGACGATGACGATCGGCAGCTTTTCGCGCGCGGCAGTCGCCAGTTCGCCGACCGTCATCAGGAAGCCGCCGTCGCCGAGCACGCAGCAGACCGGCGTATCGGGACGGCACAGTTTCGCGGCGATTGCGGCGGGCAGGCCGAAGCCCATTGCCGACCAGCCGTTGGTCATGATCTGCGTCCCCGGCCGGGGCGTGCGCCAATGCTGGCCGATCAGATGCGTGTGCGCGCCGACGTCGCAGGTCATGATGCCGTCGGCGGGCAGCACGTCACGGAGCACGTCGAGCGCGGCGCAGGGACCGAAACGGCCCTCGCGCCCCTTCAACTTCGCGAACATCGCCGCCCTGCGCTCGGCCAGCGCCGCGAGGTCCCAGGCCTTCGCGGCGGCGGGCAGCGCGAGGAGCGCGTCGAGCGCGGGCGCGATGGCGCCGACGACCTCGGCGGCGACGGGATGCTTGGCGCGGTCGATGTCAGCGGGGGCGACGTCGATGCTGGCGAGCGCGAGTCCGTCCTTCATCCAGCTTTCGTAATTGAACTCGATCGGGTCGTAGCCAACCGCGACGACCAGATCGGCCTCAGCATGCGTCCGCCCAACCATGTCGGACAGTGCGTGGAACAGCACACCCGCGTAATTGGGGTGATCCTCCGGCACCATGCCCTTCGCCATCGGGGTCAGCAGTACCGGCAGGCCGAACCGCTCGGCCAGCGCGAGGATGCGGTCCTGCACCCCCGCGTGGACGGCGCCGAGGCCGACGGCGAGCACCGGCTTCGCGGCGGCGGCAAAGGCGGCGGTCAGCGCATCGAGCGCGGCGGCATCGGGCGCGGGTGGTGCGTCGGGCACGATCAGGCCGATTGCGGCAGGCTCGACCACCTCCGCGCTCATCCCCTGCGGCAGGCCGACATGCACAGCGCCCGGGCGGCCCGACAACGCTATCCGCGCCGCCTGCGCCAGCGTATCGGCGGCGCCGTCGGCCTCGATCCGCATCGTCGCCTTGGTCAGCGGCGCAAACAGCGCCTGATGGTCGATCGCCATCTGCACGGTGCGTCCACGCAAGGGCGCAGGCATCTCGTCGGTCAGCGCGATCATCGGCGAGCGGTCGAGCGTCGCGCCGCCGACCCCGGTCGCAAGGTTGGTCGCGCCCGGTCCGAAGGTGCCGAAGCAGACCCCCGGCACCCCGGTCAGCCGCCCGCACACATCGGCCATGAAACCCGCGCCGCCCTCATGGCTGGTCAGTACGAAGTCGATGCCGTCAGTGGTGCGGATCGCCTCCATATAATCGACCCAGCCGCCGCTCGGCACGCCGAAGACATGGCGCACGCCCATGTCGCGCAGTCCCGTCACGACGTTGCGGGCTACGGTCGTCGATGTCATGCGCGATCCTTCATGCGGGAGCCGGGGTACAGCGCCGGATTAGGCGCCTCCGTCATACACAAATAATATCAAATGCCCTCTATGATATGGCGAACTTGTTATAAGAAGCGGTTGGCAATCGTCCCGATGCCGTCGATCCCGCCCTCGACGACATCGCCTGCCACGATCCGGCCGACGCCCGCCGGGGTGCCGGTGTAGATGAGGTCGCCCGCCTTCAGCTCGACATAGGTCGACAGCTCAGCGATGATATCGGCGACGGGCCAGATCATATCGGCGATATTGCCGTCCTGCCGGACCGTCCCACCCACCGACAGCCAGATTCGCGCTGCAGCTGGATGGCCGACCTCGGCCGCCGGGCGGATCGGCGACAGCACCGCGCTGTGGTCGAAGCCCTTGGCCATATCCCACGGCCGGCCGCCGGCCTTCGCGTCGGCCTGAAGGTCGCGGCGCGTCAGGTCGTTGCCGACCGCATAGCCGAAGATGTGAGACATCGCGTCGTCGGATGCGATATTCGCGCCGCCCTTCGCGAGCGCGACGACCAGCTCGATCTCGTGATGCAGATTGTCGGTGCGCGGGGGCATCGCGATGTCGCCCGCCCCCCCGACGATCGCATCGGCGGGCTTCGAGAAGAAGAAGGGCGGCTCGCGCGTCGGATCGCCGCCCATCTCGCGCGCGTGGTCGGCGTAATTCTTGCCGACGCAGAAGATGCGGCGAACGGGGAAGCGCTCGGCGCTTCCGGCGATTTCGGCGGTGGGGGCGGAAACATCGAAACGCATGGGCAAGTCCTCAGGCTGGCGGATAGAGCGCCGCGCGGCACTTGCCGAGATCGGCGCCGTCGAGGCCGCCTTCCCTCACCGCATTCCACGGGCTGCCCATCCTGTCTTCGGGGCGATACCAGAAGCCATAGAGCTTGCCGTTCGCCGCGACCAGCGTCGCCGCGCCGATGCTGCCCTCTGCCTTCGAATACCAGGCGAGCCGCATGATGCGGCCGAAGATCGTGCCGCGCAGCGTGCCGAGCCCGTCGTTGTAGCAGCCGATAACCTCATTCCCCTTCTGCCGCAGCAGGATCGGGCCATATTCATGGGCATAGACGCCGCCGACGTCCTCGCCGCCGCCCGCCCCGCGCTGGTCGAGATCGCCGATCACGGCGAGGTCCGACAGACGCGTCGAACCGCTGCCCGCCCAATTGCTGTCGATGCGCAGCCGCAGCCAGTGTGCGCGGGCCTCCTTCGGCAGTTTCACCAGCGTCTGCGCGTCGGCCTTGGCCTCGCCCTCGACCAGCGTCTCGAACGGCCCATCGGGCCCGGCGGTCGAGCCGAGCAGCGCGAAGCGCCGCACTGGCGAGCCGTCGGGGGCCTGCGACATCGACCCGTCCTCGCGCACCACCGGCTCGAAGCGATTGTCGAGCGCGACCGCTCGGATCGTGCCGCTGCCCGCCAGCTCGAAAGCGAGCTGGTGCGGGAGGGTGACGGCCTTGTCGGACTGCCAGCCATAGGCCGGACCGCCGTCGACGAGGTTGATCGTCCAGGTCGACCAGTGGCGCGCGGCCTCGCCCGCATCGGCCTCCGCGATGCCGCCCCAGCTGATGTGCAGGATATTGTCGCCGGCAGGTTCGGCGGGATTTGCCACCGGCTTGTCGGCGGGCGCGTTCGAGCATCCGGCGAGGAGCAGCGCCCCCGCCAGCGTCATCATCGCTGTGCGCATAAATCAGGTCCTTTTCGAAGTGGGATTATCGCCGTTCGGGCCAGATGGTCTTCGGCGCACCGAGCCGCGGCTTGCCGAGCAGCGGCGACGACAGCGCATAGACGCCGTTCACCGAAAAGGCCCAGATGATGTTGCGGTCATATTCGGTATAGACCGCGAAGGTCGAGTTGCCGATCGCATAATCGGGCAGTTCGTCGGTCGTCGCGAAGCGCGGGACGAAATAGCCCGCGACCTTCGGCTTTGCCGGATCTTTGACGTCGAAGATCTGGATGCCCGCGTTGTAGAAGGCATAGATGGCGAGACCCTGGCGCCCGCGCTCGGGCTGGGTGAGCCCGCCCGACCGCTTCGGCCCGAAGCTGCCGCGCCGCTGGCAGAAATCGGTGAAGGCCGCGCCGGGCGGCGGCGTCGGACGCGGGAAGGTCGCCGCGACCTTCGGATGCGCGGGATCGCGCACGTCGATCGAATAAATGTCCTTGAACGGCTCGTAGCAATTCTCGTTCATCGGATAGCCGTTCGCGAAGACGAAGCCGGTGCGGTCATACTGGCTGACGTCGACATTGTCGAATTCGGTCCCGGCATAGCTCGGCGGGACGGTGAGATGGCCGAGCGTCTTCGGCTGCGCCGGGTCGCTGAGGTCGAACGTGTAGAAGCCGAGCCCGCCCATGCCGCCGAAGCCGACCTTGCCGCCGTTCTCGACCGGCCGGGTGGTCACGATTGGATAGCGCGACCCCATCCAGCTCGTCCGGTTGCCCGCGCGCGGATTGGCGCGATAGGCGGCCTCGCTGGCGGGGTCGCCGAGCTGCTGGCCGGGCACCGTGATTTGCGACACGAATTTCGGGTTCGCCGGGTCCGCCATGTTCCAGACCTGATAGCCGGGCGAATAG
The DNA here is from genome assembly GCF_001725095.1 of Sphingopyxis sp. SCN 67-31. NCBI lineage: Bacteria > Pseudomonadati > Pseudomonadota > Alphaproteobacteria > Sphingomonadales > Sphingopyxidaceae > Sphingopyxis > Sphingopyxis sp. SCN 67-31. The sequence goes on from NZ_MEFH01000021.1 coordinate 10,716, forward strand.
AGATAATCGGGATATTCGGTGAGCGAATAGCTGTCGTCGGGCGCCGCCGAGAGCAGCATATATTTGCCCCCGAACCATGTGACCGCGTCGAGCGCGCCCGATCCCTGCTGCTGCCCGATCGGCGCGTCGGGGTGCTTGGTGTCGGTGGTGCGCGTCGCGATCAGTTCCCACTGGTCGGGGGTCGGACCGTTCATCGCATAGACCTTGAAGCCCTTGAGCGAATTATAGTGACGCTGCTCCGCCACTTTCGCGGGCTCGCGGCGCTTGTCCTCCATCAGGCCGAAGCGGCCGATCTCGTAGGAGGCGACGAGGATGTTGCGCCGCAGCTTCTCGTTCCATGCGATGGTGACGCCGCCGAAATAGTCGGTAACCGCGGAGGCGTCCCAATCCTCGCTCGACCCCTTGGCGCTCCAGGTGCCGCCCTGCGACCAGACGATCTTCGCCTTGCGCGGGTCGGTGACATCGAGGATGCGCAGATAGTCGCGGTCGTGGGTGTAGAGATAGCGCTTGCCGCCGAAATCGACGACATTCGCCCAGGCGTGCCACGGCGATGTCACCGCGGGATAGAAGGCGATCACATCGACGTTGCTGGCGTAGCTGTTCTGATCCCAATGATCGAGCTGCCCCGGAAAGCGTGGCGCATCGGTCGTCAGCGGCGTCGCGACCGGATGGCGGAACGACCCATCGGGGTTCATGCCGTAATCGACGCCCGGTTTCGGCGGGGCTGGCGGATTGTCGGGGGTCATGGTGATCCAGGCCTGCAGCCACGAATCGCGCACATCGATCGGCCCGGGTTCTTTCGGACCCCAGTCCGCCGCAGCGAGCGCCGCCGTGCCGAGCAGCGCGGCGAGGACGGTGCCTGCGCCTGCCATGATCCTGATGCCGCGCTTCATTGCGAACCCTTTCCTGCCTGTTGACCCGCTGCATCATTGCGACCCCGAACCCGATCCGGAGTTGCAATGACAATGATGCCCTAGAAGCGGAACCGGGCCGTCAGGCCATAGGTGCGCGGCGGGATATAGGTCGAATAGATGGTGCCGAACAATTCGAGCTTGCTGGTATAGTTGAGCTCGTTGGTGAGATTCTTGATCCAGGCGGTCAATTCCCCACTTGTCGTCGATGTCGCGCACCCCGATGCGTGCATTGAGCAGCACCTCTTCGTCGAACTTCAGGATCGGGGTGTTCGGATTGTCGAAGAAATTCGCCCCCGTATACTGGAAGTCGGTGCCCGCCACCAGCGCGAGCCGTTCGCTGATCGGCTGGTCGAGGTTCGCCGCGACGCTGAACGCATGCTTGGGAGTGCGGCGGCAACTGTTGCCGTCGAGGTCGGTTCCGTCGTCGTCGATGATCAGCTCGCCGGTAAAGTTGCACTTCGAAAATGCATAGTTGCCCGACAGGGTAAAGGTATCGGTGATCCGCGCCTGGAAATCGAGTTCGAGGCCATAGGCGCGCGTGCCGTTCTTCGCATTGAAGACGAAATTGTCGGGCGGCATCCCCGGCCCCGGCGACAGGAACTGGTTGGTCTGGAGATTGTCGTAGAGCGTATAATAGGCCGCCGCGTTGATGAACAACCGCCGGTCGGCAAGCGCGAGCTTGGCGCCGAGTTCGAAGCTGTCGGCGGTTTCGGGATCGAAGGAGACCAGCGCCTCGGCCGGCGTGTTGGCGTCCTCGCCCGTCCAGCCGCCGGGCTTGTAGCCCTTCGCATAGCGGGCATAGAGGGTGACGTCGTCGCTCGGTTCGTAGCGTAGCGTCGCGCTCGGCAGCCAGGCGTCCCAGCTCCGCGTCTCGCCGACCTGGAAATTGACCGCCTCGCCCTCGAACGACACGCCCGAGCGATTGTTCGAATAGCGCTTGCGGTCATAGGCATAACGCAGCCCCGCCTCGACGGCGAGCTGGTCGGTCAGGTCGAAGCTGACTTCGCCGAAGACGCCGATATTGTCGTTGCGCGAGCTGGTGACCGTGTGGTTCGAGCCGGGCGACGGCGTCGCCGGGATGCCGCCATAGGCGAGCGCGAAGGCGAATTCCTCGATCGCCCCGAAGTCGGGGAAGAGGAAGTTCACATCTTCCGCGCGGCGGATCTTCTCGTGCAGATAATAGACGCCGCCTTCGAGCCGGAGCGGCCCGCCATTGTCCCAGCGCAGGCGCAGTTCCTGCGAGAATTGCTTCACGTCCTCGCCCTTGCCGCTGTCGAAATAGCTGTCGGGGACAGTCGCGAGATAGGTGTCGAGCCCGGCGAGCATCGCGGAGGTGATGTCGGGGGCGTTGGTGGCGGGGTCGAAGGGGAAGTTGAAGAACATCCCCGATCCGTCCTCGCGCGCCGCCAGCGAGCTGTCGCGATAGGCGGTCTGCGAGGTGATGCTGATCCCGTCGCCCGGCTGCCAGTCGATCGTGCCGCTGAGCCCGTACATGTCGCTGTTCTGGAAGCCGGTGAAATTATGCTCGCCCGAGCGGCGCTTCGCGCTCTTGAACGGCGCGTTGCGGTTCGGCAGCACGAAACCGGGCAGGCTGTCGATCGTCGGCGCATAATAGCCGAGGTAGGTCACTTCCTCGCTGTCGCCGGGAACGAGGATGTCGACCCAGCGCGCGCCGTCGCGGTGGCGCGTATAGTCGGCCGACAGATTGACATCGAGCGTCGCGTCGGGTTGCCAGCGCAGCTGCGCGCGCACCGACTGCATATTCTGGTCCTCTTCGTCGCCGCCGCGCAGATTCTTCGCATAGCCGTCGTGCTTGCGCGAACTAGCCGTCAGGCCGAGGCTGACGGTGTCCGACACCGGGCCGCGCATCGACGCCGCGACGTCGATCCGGTCATAGTTGCCGTAGCTCGCCTCGAAGCGCCCTTCGAACGTGTCGCCGGGCTTCTTGGTCACATAGTTGATCAGGCCGCCGACGACGCTCTTGCCGAAACGGAGCGCCTGCGGCCCCTTGAGCACCTCGACGCGCTCGAGGTCATAGAGGTCGAGCAGCGAGCCGGTGCCGCGCGACAGATAGACGCCGTCGACGAAGATGCCGACCGCCGCGTCGGCGCCGGCGCCCTGGATGTCCGAACCGATGCCGCGGATGAACAGTTCGGTATCGACCGCGCGCTCGGCGCTGAGCTTGAGCCCCGGAATGCGGTAGGCGACTTCGGAGAAATCCTTGATGCCGGCTTGTTCGAGCGCGGCGCTGCTGAACGCCTGGACCGAAATCGGAACGTCCTGCAGGCTTTCGGCGCGCTTGCGCGCGGTGACGACGATCTCGTCGCCCGGTGCGGCCGCGGCAGCCTCGTTCGGGGCCGCCTGCGCAAAGGCCGTGCCCGGCGCCGCGAGGCCCGCTACGGTCGCGAGAAGCGCCCAGCGCAGATTTCGAGTGGATGTCATTGCAGCTTACCTCCCCAGCGGCCGGACCCCTCATCCTCGCTCGGGAAGGTGCCCAACCGGCATTGTTGTGTCGCAGGCTGCAAATTAGCGGCGTTCATATATCAACATAATAAATTATGCATGCCCCAATATTCCTTTTTGATTATATCCAAGATTCGACCAGCCAGCAGGCGACGCCGGCCGCGCCGCGAGCGATGGCGGTCGCGCGGTAGCTGCGCACGCGTCTGAACGGAGCGGACGATAGCCGGCGCGTGGATCCGCGCCGCGTCCCGTCAGAGTCCGTCGCCGGCCCGCTTCGAAGCGACGTCGGCGAGCGAGCCGAGCTTCGGCCCCTCGATCTGCTTCGGCGCGACGGGCGCCAGCGCCGCGCCCGGGCCGATCGCGGTCAGCGTGCGGATGCGCGCGCGGAAGGCCGCGAGTTCCTGGCCTTCGAGCTGTGCCTTGGTGACGAAGCTGACCGACATCGGGTTCACCGCATGGCCGTTGCGATAGACTTCGAAATGAAGATGCGGCCCGGTCGACAGGCCGGTCGAGCCGATATAGCCGATCACCTGCCCGCGCGCGACGCGCTGGCCCGTGCGCACCGCGATGCGGCTCATATGCCCATAGCCGGTGCCGGTGCCGCCGCCATGGTTGAGCTTGACGTAATTGCCGAAGCCGCCGGTGCGGCCGGCGACCGTCACCACGCCGTCGCTGACCGCATGGATGGGCGCGCCATAGCCGCCGCCGAAATCGACGCCGCTGTGCATGCGGCGATAGCCGAGGATCGGATGGCGCCGCACCCCGAAGGTCGAGGTGACGCGGCCGTTCGTCGGGCGCACCATGCCGCCGCGCCGTTCGCCGACGCCCGACGCCTCGAACCACTGGCTGCGCCCGTCCTTGGTCCATTCGAGCATCGACAGCTTCGGCTTGCCGCCGCGGATCAGCCCGGCATAGAGCAGCCGGCCCGTCTCGCTTTCGCCCGTTTCGGCGCGGCGATGGTCGACGATGATGTCATATTCGTCCGAGGCGCGCAGGTCGCTGCCGACCGAGATCTGCTTGCCGATCACGCGCAGATAGGCCTGGATCGCCTCCGGCGGCGCGCCCGCCGCGCGCGCCGAACGATAGAGGCTGTCGCCGACCCGTCCGCGGATGCGCAGCGGCGTCGCGTCGACGGCGATCGGGATGCGGCGCATCACCATCCGCCCGTCGATCCGCTCCATCTCGATACGAAGGTCGAAGCGTGCGCGCATCGCCAGCGCCTCGACCGGGCGCGGCATGGTGCGCGCCGCGCGGCGTCCCAGGATCAGGTCGATGCGCGTGCCCGGCGCGATGTCGGACAGCGGCACGGCGCCCGAAACCTGCTGCGCGATGGCCTGCGCCTCCACGCCGCCGACGCCCGAGCGTTCGAGCAGGCGGGCGAAGCTGTCGCCGCGGCCGAGCGTCGCGGCCAACTCGATCTGCGGCCGTTCGGGCGTCTGGGTCAGCGGGCGCACCGCGTCGGTCGCGGCCATGTGGCGGCCCGTGTCGGCGCCGAGCGCGAGCGGCACGATCATCTGCGCGCGCGCCTCGTTGAAATCGGCGGCGTCGAGCGCGGGCGCGCCGCCGATCTCCAGCGGCTTGATGCCGGGAAAGGTCGCGATGGCGCTGCCGCACAGCAGCGTCAGCGTCACCAGCCCGCGCCACCATTCGGCCGAGCCGATATTGGCGCCCAGATCGGGAACGAGGTCAAGACCGGCGAGACGATCGCGCCACGAGAGTGCCGGTTCGGGTTCGAACCCCGCGGGCCGCAGCGGAACGGCCTGCGCCATGCTGAGCGCGGCCGCGTTGCCTGACATCCCGGCAATGGGTTCGTGGCGCTGGAACAAATAAACCCCCGCTCGACGGGCCTCCCGCGACCCGGCCGTCGATGATCTCGTCGGACCGAACGTCTGTAAACAAAGGTCGTTAAAGTCAATTTAATGGCTTCCCCGCGGCTTTTGGCTTGCGGCGAGCCGTGGCCGAGGCGGGCTGTGGCGTGCCCGCCGGCGGAAAAGGCAGGCGAGAGGCGTATCGTGCGGCGATCGGCGGTTGCACCCGCGCGCGCGCCATGCCAGCGTGGCGCCAAGACGATGCCTTTCACCTCCTCCTCCATGGTCAAGGCCGTCCTTGGCCCCACCAACACCGGCAAGACCCATTTGGCGGTCGAACGCCTGACCGCCCATGTCAGCGGCATGATCGGCTTCCCGTTGCGCCTGCTCGCGCGCGAGGTCTATGACCGCGTCGCCGCGATCAAGGGACCTGCCGCGGTCGCGCTGGTCACCGGCGAGGAACGCATCTGGCCGCCCGAGGCGCGCTACGTGCTCGGCACGATGGAGGCGTTGCCGATCGAGCGCGACGTCGCCTTCGTCGGGATCGACGAGGCGCAGCTTGGCGCCGATCCCGAGCGCGGGCACGTCTTCACCGACCGGATGCTACGCGCGCGCGGCCGCGACGAGACGATGATTCTCGGCTCGGCCAGCCTCACCCCGCTGATCCGCGAACTGGTGCCCGAGGCCGAAATCGTCGGGCGGCCGCGTTTTTCGACGCTCAGCTATGCCGGCGCGATGAAGCTGTCGCGCCTTCCCAAGCGGTCGGCGATCGTCGCCTTCTCGGCCGAGGAAGTCTATGCGATCGCCGAGATGCTGCGCCGCTTCGCGGGCGGCGCGGCGGTGGTGATGGGCGCGCTGAGCCCGCGCACCCGCAACGCGCAGGTCGCGATGTTCGAGGCGGGCGAGGTCGACTATCTGGTCGCCACCGACGCGATCGGCATGGGGCTGAACCTCGACGTGCGCCACGTCGCCTTCGCCAGCCTGCAGAAATTCGACGGGCGACGCCTGCGCCGCCTGACCATCGCGGAGATGGCGCAGATCGCGGGTCGCGCCGGACGCCACCAGCAGGACGGCAGCTTCGGCACCATCGGCCTGCCGCAGGGCGGTATGACGCCCGAGGAAATCGCCGCGATCGAGGGGCATCATTTCCCGCCGCTGTCGAGCCTGTTCTGGCGCAACCCGCAGCCGCGCTTCGACACGCTCGACGGGCTGCTCGCCGACCTCGCCCAGTCCCCTGCCCACCCCGCGCTGCGCGCGGCGCCCGAAGCGGTGGACCTCGCCGTGCTGCGGCACCTGGCGGGCGATATCGAGGTCGCGGCGCGCGGCGGCGAGCCGCAGGCGGTCGAGCGATTGTGGGACGTCTGCGGCCTGCCCGATTTCGAGCAGCTCGGCGCCGAGCATCACAGCCGCACCGTGCTCCGCCTGTGGCAGTGGCGCACCAGCGGCGACGGCATGATCGACCCCGACTGGTTCGCGCGCCGGCTCGCGCGGCTCGACGATGCCGAGGGCGACATCGACCAGCTCGCAAGCCGCATCGCGGCGGTGCGCACGCTGTGCTTCATCGCCCAGCGCGGCGATTGGATCGCCGATGCGGCGGGGTGGACCGCGCAGACGCAGGCGCTCGAATCGCGATTGTCCGATGCGCTGCATGCGGCGCTGACGCAGCGCTTCGTCGACCGGCGGCTGGCGCTGCTGAGCCGCGACACCGTCCAGCGCCA
>NZ_MEFH01000022.1:0-17508 GCF_001725095.1 Sphingopyxis sp. SCN 67-31
GGAAGGAGGGAAGGGGGTGGGGGACTGGCGGCGCCGAGTGGCCTGATGGTCGGGCCTCCGCCGCCAGGAGACGGACTATGACATATCCGATCGTATACGCGCTTGCGCGTAACTGCGTCGCTTCCCCGCTGAATGTCCGAACGGAAAGCGACTCCGACGCCGACGCCGAACTGGAAGCGATGATCGGCCAAGCCGGCTTCGTGCTCCAGAACCTGATTGGCACCGCAATAAAACGCAAGAAGGACAGCTACAGCATTTTCGGCGGCGGCCGGCGTCTCGCGCGGGTTCATGCCCTGATCGAAAAGGGCCAGCTTCCCGAAGACTTCTGCGTGCCGGTTATGGTGATGCCGGACGCGAAAAACGCCATCGAGCTCAGCCTCGCTGAAAACCAGAAGCTGCCGATGACCGCCGCCGATGAATGCACGGCCTTCAAGAATATGATCGAGAAGGAAGGCAAAACCCCCGCGCAGGTTGCCGCGCGGTTCGGCAAGACCGAGCGTTTCGTGCTCGGGCGCGTTCGTCTCGCCGATCTTCACGAGACGATCTTCGAGGCGCTCCGCAAGGGCGACATCACGCTCGAGGTCGCCAAGGCCTATGGCAGCACGTCCGACACCGTTCGTCAGGCCCGTGTGTTCGAGCAGTATCAGGACAGCTATTACGGGGACGACGTCTACACCATCCGGCGCGAGCTCGCCTCCGGCAGCTATCGCGGCGGTGACCCCAAGGCGCTGCTTGTCGGCCGCGAAGCTTATCTCGAAGCGGGCGGACGGATCGACTCCGACCTCTTCTCCGACAGCGCGTCGGAAAACTGGATCGATGGCGACATTCTCGATCGCCTTGTCGAAGAAAAGCTTGCGGTCGAAGCTGAAGCATTGCGCCAACGCGAGGGCTTCGCCGAAATCCGTGCGCTGCCGACGACGCGCGTCTCCTACATCGAGCTTGACGGTCTGAGCCCGGTTCGCGGAGAGATTCCGCCACCCACGGCAGAGGATGAAGCGCGCTGCGCCGAGATCGAGGCCGAAATGACCATCATCGGCGAAGCCGCGAACGAAAGCGACGACGGCATCACCGATGATGACGAACAGCGTTATCGCGATCTGGAATCCGAACTCCGTGAAATCCAGAATCGTCCGCCGGTGTTGTCCGATGACCAGAAGGCCTCGGCGCTCGCCTTCGTCGTCCTCGGTGAGGATGGCCAGCCCCGGGTTCATCATCAGGTCTACCGAACCCCCGAAGCGATGAGCGAAACCGATGACTCAGACGATGACCGCGACGATGCGGCTCCTGGCGGAGCATCAGGCAAACCCGCGATCAGCCAGCGGCTTGCTGACGAACTCGCAACGATGAAGGCGGAACTGCTCCGCGTCCATGTCGCCAGCGACCCGCGGTTCGCGCTCGATCTCGGGACGTTCGTGATGGTCGATGCCGCGCAGCGGCGTTACGGGGCGAGCGATCTCGCGAGCGAACTGAGGGCCGATGCGGCGCCGTCGCGCGTCATCGGGTTCGAGAGCGGCACGACGGCGGCCGAGGAATGGGCTAAGCTCGAAGCCGGACTCGATCGGAGCTGGATCGACCCCGATGCCGGTGTCACTGGCCGCTACGATGCCTTCTGTGCGCTTGGTGAGGAAGCACGCGCGGCATGGCTGGGTTGGGCGATCGCCCGTACGATCCACGCCGTGCCCGCCAAGACGACCGGCAGCGATTTCGTCGACCATCTCGGCTGCAAGCTCGGGATCGATGTCGCCGCCTGGTGGCGACCGACCGCGAAGAATTACTTCAAGCGGCTCACCAAGACGACGATCCTCGACCTGTTCGCGGAAATTGGCGGCAGCGAACTCGGCCAACGCTATGGCGCGTCAAAGAAGGATCTCCTTGCATCCTCGGCCGAACAGCTCTTCGCGGGCAACATCATCGTGGAAGCCGACGTCAAGGAAAAGGCGCTCGCCTGGCTTCCCGACGCGATGCGCTTCGAGCATCCCGTCGCTGCGCTGGCGAACGACGATGCCGACCTGGAGCCTGCTGATGCCGCCGAAATAACGTTCGACGACGAAGCGGTCGGTGATGGCGACGAGGACGAACCGATCGCCGACGCGGCCTGACCCGGCAAAGCCGACCTCGATTGGGGCCGTGACCACGCGTCGCGGCCCCTTTTTCATGCCGCCTTCCACCCTGGAGGAGAGGGGGGAGGGCTGTGTGCGGCGGGGGCAGGTGCCCCGGAGCCCGTTCAGGAGATCTTCCATGACCCTTCCGCTTCTCAATCTCGCCGAGACCCCTGATTCCAGCGCCCGGGAAAAGGCCGAGCGTCTTCACGGCGTAGCGCGGGCTCTGCAATCCCGGCTCGCCGACCCGCATTCGGTCACCCGTTCGCTGCTCAAAGGGCTCATGTCGGAGGCGTTCGGCGGATCCGATGCCGACGGACACTGGTCGATGCGCGACGCCTATGATGCGCTCGAAGCGGCGCAGGCTTCGAACATGTTGTCGCTCGGTGAAGACCAGAACCCGGACTGCCCGCCCGAAGATGCCTTCGCAGCCATTCTTGCATTCGAGAAGGCGCTACCAACGCAGACCTATCGCAGCGAGCATCAAGTCGAGATGCAACAGTTCAGCACGCCAGACGCGCTGGGCTGGCTAGCGACACGTGCAGCGGCGATTACGGCCGACGACCATGTGCTCGAACCGTCGGCGGGCATCGGCATGCTCGCCGCCCGCGCGATCGCCACGGGCGCCTCCGTAACGCTCAACGAACGCGATGCCTGCCGCGCCGCACTGCTCGCTCTCGTGACGAACAGCGACGTCACCACACACGATGCCGAATTCATTCACGACCGGCTGCCGCCGGATGTCCGTCCGACCGTCGTCCTGATCAATCCGCCCTTCAGCCGTAGCGAAGGCCGCGGCGAGGATCGCCATGCCGGCGCTCGCCACCTTCGCTCCGCGCTCCTCCGTCTTGCCGACGGCGGACGCTGCGTTGCGATTATGTCGCCGGGATTCGCGCACGACGGCAGCGGTGCCCGCGGCTATGTCTCGGTCGCCGAGATCGGACGTCCGCGCGTTGAGATCACCATTCTCGGCCGCCCGTACGTCAAGCATGGCACCGGCATCGCCGTTCGGCTGATCGTCTTCGACAAGGGCTGGATCGGCGAGACCGAACGCCACACCGTCGACTCGATCGAGGCGGCGCTGCCCATCGTGCTCGCGCTCCCGCCGCGATTGGGATCGTCCGATGAGCCGCCCCCGGCCACCCCGGCGGTGATCCCGTTCCGTCCGGCGCTCAAATCCGGATCGGCATCGCTCTTTTCCGGGCTCGCGAGCCCCAAGGTCATCGCGCCGTCGCGGATCGCCGCGAAGGACGATCGCGCCGAGCCGCTTGCTTACTCGGTTCGCGACGCGCCGCTTCCGGTCGGCGATCCGGTCGGCATCTACGCTCCCTGGCGGCTTGCGCGCATCGATATACCGGGCGCGACGCCGCATCCGGACAATCTCGTGGAATCGCTTGCCATGGCGTCGGTGCTGCCGCCGATCCCGCGATATCGGCCGCTCTTCCAGAAGCGGGCAAGCAGCGCGCTGTCCGACGCCCAACTCGAAGCGATCATCTATGCTGGCGATGCCTTCTCGCGCGACCTGCCGGGCCGATTCGTGCCCAACGAGGCGGGCGACCAACTCCGCGAGGATGCCGACGGGCACGCCTATCGCATGGGTTTCTTCATCGGCGACGGCACCGGCGTCGGCAAGGGCCGCGAGGGCGCCGCTATCATCCGCGACCAGTGGAACTGCGGCAACCGCCGCGCCGTCTGGATATCGAAGGGCGCGACGCTCCTTGAAGACGCGCGCCGCGACTGGACCGCGCTCGGCGGCCTTCCGATCGACATCCAGCCGCTCGATGCCTTTCCGCTTGGGCAGTCGATCGGCATGGCGAGCGGCATCCTCTTCCTCACCTATGCGACGCTCCGCTCGCAGCGTCACGATCAATGCTCACGTCTCCAGCAGATCCTCCAATGGGCGGAAGGCACTTTCGAGGGCGTGATCCTGTTCGACGAATCCCATTCGATGGGCAATGCGGCGGGCACCAAAGACGAATATCGCCAGGCCAAGGGGTCTGAACAGGGATTGGCCGGAGTGCGCCTGCAGAACGCACTGCCGCGCGCCCGGGTGGTCTATGAATCGGCCACCGGCGCCACCAAGCCCGAGAATCTGAGTTATGCCTCGCGGCTCGGGCTTTGGGGGCCCGACACGGCCTTCGTGAACCGCGACGCTTTTCTCGCTGCGATGACCGACGGCGGTATCGCGGCGATGGAAATCGTCGCCCGCGACCTCAAGTCCATGGGTCTCTACACGGCGCGTGCGCTCAGTTTCGCCGGCGTAGAATATGACCCGCTCGAGCATCGGCTGACGCCCGACCAGATAGAGATCTACGATGCCTATGCCGACGCCTGGGCGATCGTTCACCAGAACCTCGACGAGGTGCTGAAGGCGTCGAACATTGTCGACCGCATGTCGGGCGAGACGATGAATGCCATGGCCAAGGGATCGGCGCTCAGCCGGTTCGAGAGCGCCAAGCAGCGCTTCTTCTCCCAAGTGCTGATCGCGATGAAAATGCCGACCGTCGTTCGTTCGATCGAGGAGGAGCTGGCAGCAGGCCATGTCGCCGTCGTGCAATTGACCAGCACGGCCGAGGCGATCCTCGAGCGCCGCCTTGCGGGCCTTTCGCCGGACGAACGCGCCAACCTCGCGATCGACGTCTCGCCGCTCGATACGCTGATCGATTATCTGAAGACAGCCTTCCCGACGCGTCAGATGCGCGCCTTTCGCTCATCCGACGGAGCATTGCGCTCCGAGCCGATGCACGATGGCGACGGCAATGCTGTCCTCTGCCAGGAAGCGGTCGAGGCGCGCGATAATCTGGTCGAAAGCCTCTGTTCGATGCCGCCGGTCCCGGCCGCGCTCGACTTCCTTATCGCGCATTTCGGAACCGACGCGGTCGCAGAAGTCACTGGCCGCAGCCGTCGCGTTGTCATTGACGGGCAAGGCCGACAGAAGCTCGAGCGCCGCAGCGCCAGTTCCAATATCGCCGAGACCGACGCCTTCATGTCAGGACGCAAGCCGATCCTCGTCTTCTCGGAAGCGGGCGGCACCGGGCGCTCCTATCACGCCGACCTGGATTGTCCGACCGCGAACAAGCGGCGCATCCATTTCCTGCTCGAACCGGGCTGGCGCGCCGACATCGCGATCCAGGGTCTCGGCCGCACGCATCGGACGTACCAGTGGAAGCCGCCGGTGTTCCGGCCGGTCACGACTACCTGCAAGGGCGAACGCCGCTTCATCAGCACCATCGCGCGCCGTCTCGATACCCTCGGCGCGCTCACGCGCGGCCAGCGTCAGACCGGCGGCCAGAATCTATTCGACCCCGCGGATAATCTCGAAAGCAGCTATGCTCGCGAAGCGCTGACCCAATGGTATCATCTGCTCCATGCCGGCAAGCTCGCGAGCATCGGTCTCGAGAAGTTCCAGATTATCACGGGCCTGAAGCTCGTCGACGAGAATGGAACCCTGCTCGACAAGCTGCCGCCGATCCAGCGCTGGCTGAACCGCATCCTCGCGCTACGCATCGCGACCCAGGATGCCATTTTCGAGGAATATATGGGGCTCATCCAGGCCCGCGTCGACGCCGCTCGCGAGGCCGGCACGCTTGATCTTGGCGTCGAGGCGATCCGCGCCGAGCGTATCGTCGAGCTCTCGCAGCAGGTGCTGAGGGAGGATCCGGTATCCGGCGCCGAGACCCGGCTGCTCCGCCTCGAGCTTCACCTCAAACCGCGCGTCACGGGGTGGGCGCGCCTTGACAAGATCTGGGGCGGTTCCGCGGATGGCCGGTCTCTGCGGAACAGCCGTTCCGGGCGCGTCGCCCTTTGCGTTCCGTCCTGGTCGATCACCGACGACGACGGGAGGCCCGTCAAGATGATGGAGCTTGTCCGCCCGACAGGTTCGAACCGCATCCAGCTTGCCGGGCTCGCGCACACGCACTGGGAGGAGATCGACCGCAAGAGCTTCCAGAGCTTCTGGGAAGCCGAAGTGACCGAGGCGCTCGACAAGGTCGATATCGAGACGATCAGTGTCGCAACGGGTCTCCTGCTCCCCGTCTGGAACAAACTGCCGCAGGACGACGTTCGTGTCTGGCGGATCGACGACGCGGCGGGGACGTCGATCCTCGGCCGCATCGTCATGCCCGGGGCGATCGAGAAGCTGCAATCGGCTTTCGGCCTCACTTCCTCGATCATGCTCACGCCTGGCGAACTGATCGAGGCTGCCCGGCATGGCGACGGCGCCTTGATCCCTGGGCTGCACGGCGCACGTCTCGTGTCGGCGATGGTGAACGACAGCCGCCGGATCGAGATCCGGGACTTCCGGCCTCAGGACCGCGAATGGCTGAAAGCGCGCGGCGCGTTCAGCGAGGTGATTGCATACAAGACCCGGCTCTTCCTCCCGGCGGGAAAGGCCGATGAAATCCTGAGCACCATCATCGCCGAGCCGCCACAGTGAAATCGAACCTCTCATAGGGAGAGGGTCATGTCGCGGGCCTATGGGCAGGTCGACCGGCAGTTCGTCGACGGTTTCGACACCGCGATGCCCGTGCTGGAAGCCGGGCGAGCATGCCGCCCGCGACCTTGCCGACCGATTGCACCATATTCGAGCTTCTCGACGAGGGGGGACTTGCTGAACTTGGCTCGTCAAACGCGGAACCTACGCGCCTCCATGCTCGCCCCGCGAAAGCAATTCTCCGGAGGAGGGAAGGGGGTGGAGCGGGGAGTGGCGGCGGAATTGTCTGCCGACCACCAAGAAGATGGAGGTTCCCATGGCAGACCGGGCATCCGCCATGATCCGGATCGGCGGCACGATTTCTCGCAATCTGATACCCGCGCTTCTCGAAGCTATCGAATGCGATGGCGGGAAAGCCGATTGGGAAGGGAATTCGATCGAGTTTTCCCATATTGCCGACGGGCATATCCTGGAGGTTTGTGCCTATGAACTGATCGGCGGTCAGTTCGAATGTGTCGAAGCCTTCTGCTGCAATCACGGCATCGCCTTCGTTCGGCGCTCGGACGCGTGTTCCGGCGCATTCGGACCCGAGCGCGCGGTTCATACGGGCGATCGGGCGCCCCGACACTACGAGGTAAATGACGCTGACCAGATCGTCCTCAATCAACGAGAGCTGAACGACCTTGGTTCGATCGCTGCGGCGAACGCCTGGTTTCAAGCGGGCGATTTCGCTCTGCCGCCCTTGTCCATCGGAACCCGCGAAAGCCCGTCCTTGTGCCGGGAGAATGGCGATGGCTGAACATTATCTCGAGGCAAGCTTCAGCTTCGCCTGCACAGATGCCGAGCTGGCGCTGCTCAAGGAGATATTCGGGGCGGCCAGCGACATGATGAGCGGTATCGTCGCACCGGCGCCAAGCCCGAAAATCCTCGAACTCTTTCCTCCTGAAGACGAAGATGATCTGTGGAGCGGCCTTGGCACGATATTCTGCGATGCGTATTTTCCCGATTTCGGTGCCCGTTTCGAGGCGGGAACTGCGTCGATCGACGGGGTCGGTCAGATCGCGCATATCTATGGCACGCCAACCTTCCAGCCCGACCCGGTCGCAACGGTCATCCATCGGTGCTGCGCCGAATCCCTTCTTCGCGCCGCTATCGGTTTCGAATGGTCGGAAAGCTGCTCCAAACCTCGCGAGGGCGAGTTTGGCGGCGGCTGGTGCGCCATCTTCGCGGATCGCATCGAGATGCATTCGACAAGCGAGGCCTTGTCGGCGGCGCTCGGGCAGTCCGCGCCGAGCGACCCGCCTCACCTGGAACGTGATGCCTGGACCGAGTATCCAGCCCACCCGCTCGCGGATTGGAAATACCAGATCGCGAACGACGACACACGCCTTGGCTATCGGGACTGGATTGCGGCGCGCGTGCTTGGCGAGCCGCACGATACTGCCGGGGACACCGACGCGACCTCGCCTGTCCCGGAGGCGCCCGGACTCTACCTGCATCTCTATCACGGCCGCAAGGATCCCGACGAAAATCTTGAAGACTGGGGGAGCGAAGGACCGGTGATCGGCCCGCTCGCCTATGTGCACACGACCTATATGTGCGACGTCAAGTTCGCGGCGGCTCCCGATGTCATGGACCGATTCTTCCCGGCGGTCATGGCCGAATGGTGCGCACGCGGATTGTCCAACGTCGCGGGTCCGCTCTGTGATTGGCGCCTGACCATCTTCGACGACTATGTCGAATATGACGGCATCTACTATGGCGACTGGACCGTGTTCGCCGCCACGCCCAGTGAGGTCGATGAGCGGTTCGCCAAGGTGGCGAAGGCGGCGTGATGGCGCACATCGTCAAAGGCTAGGCCCTCTGCCAGAAACCGGGCTGCACAATGTCCCGGCACCGCGATCCCATTCTCGAGGTTGTCTGCCCCAACTGCCACGCCGCGGTAGGTGTCGGCTGCCGCCGGCCGAGTGGGCATAGCGGGCCATTCGTCGAATTTCACACCTCGCGCGACATCCTCGCTGACCGCGAGGGCAAGTATGGACCGTGCCCGCTCGGGCTCTGCGGTCTCGGCTGCGTTTCGCCTCAACTGGGCCTGCCGCTGTTCGATTGAACCGCGGCGCCGCCAATCGGAGAGGTTTCCGCAATGCCCGAAATCATCCCCATCACCGTCTATCAGTTCGACGAACTGGACGAGCGCGCTAAGGACAAGGCGCGCGACTGGTATCGTCAGGGCGCCTTCGACCATGACTGGTACGACTTCGTCTTCAGCGACTTCGAGGCGATCTGCGACATCCTCGGTATCACGCTTCGCACCAACCCGGTTTCCCATGTCGGAGGCACAAAGCGCGAAGAGCCGCAGATATTCTTCACGGGCTTTGCCAGCCAGGGAGACGGCGCCAGCTTTGCCGGCAGCTACGCCTATCGGCCCAGATCATCGAAAGCCATCCGGGTCTACGCGCCGCAGGATGCCAGGCTTCACCAGATCGCCGATGCGCTTCGCTACATCCAGCGCCAGCATTTCTACCGGCTCAGCGCCGATATTCGCCACCGCGGTCGCTATTACCATGAATATTGCATGGACATCGCGGTCGAGCGCGAAGGGATCGCCTTCGGTTCCCCCGCGGAAGAAACCATCATCGAAGCACTGCGCGACCTTGCCCGCTGGCTCTATCGGCGCCTCGAAAGCGAATTCGAGTATCTGACGTCCGAGCAGGCCGTAGATGAGGCGATAACCGCCAACGGATACACCTTCGTGGAGAATGGCAAGCCGTTCGGCTGACCACGTCTTTCCTTGCCTCGCTGATGGGCGTCGATGGCAAGACGGTCACGTTCTGCACCGCCTGAGGGCTGCTCAAGGCGAACCGGCGCGGTACCGACCAAACGAGCGCGCACCACGCCATCTGACTGCCGGTCGGGAGGGAAGGGGGTGGGAACGGGGCGAGCCGGTCAGTGATTTCGGTCCGGCTCGACGTTCCACTCTTGCCGGAGATTTCCCATGACCAATCTTGTCCCCGCTGCCGACCGTCCGGTCGGCGGCGCCTATCGCGTCGATATCTCCCGCGGCCGCAACATCGGCCGCGTTTCGTCCGAATGGTTCTCGCGTCCCGACGACGAGCGCTTCCTCTCGCTGACCGATCTCTATGATGTCGTTCGCGCCCGCGCCGACCGGGCAACCACGCGCGTCGTCGACAGCAAGGCGATCCGTGTCGAGGCGCGGAGCGATAGCCCCGAGCGACTCTCGCTGATGGTCCCCGACGAAGAGCGGCCCGTTGCGCCGACGAACTGGGCATTCGGACAGCTTTGCAGCCTCGTCGGCGCGCCCGCGTCCTATCTTCGCGAGCTTCCGGCTGCGCTTGCCGGCATCAATCTTCAGCACGGCCTCGTCGCGCACCGCGGCGAGCAGGTGAAACTGCTGCAGACCGACGACGGGCGGACCGAACTTCGCGCCGCGACCGGGCCCGAATATGGCCGTATCTGGGATTATGAGCTCGTGGAAGCGGTGATGAAGATCGCCGGCGACGGCATCGGGCAAACGCGGTGGAAGGTCCCCGGCGTGCTCGACTGGTCGAGCATGCACTATAATCCTTATGTCGACGTCACACGCGACACGACGACGCTTTATGCCTCCGACCGCGACGTCTTCATCTTCCTGGTCGATGACACGCACCCGATCGAGGCGGGCAAGCTACCCAATGGCGATCCCGATCTCTATTTCCGCGGCTTCTACTGCTGGAACTCCGAGGTCGGCGCGAAGACGCTCGGCATGGCGACCTTCTATCTGCGCGCCGTGTGCATGAACCGCAACCTCTGGGGCGTCGAGAATTTCGAGGAGGTGAAGATCCGCCACTCGAAATTCGCAGCCAACCGCTTCGCCCATGAAGCAGCGCCCGCGCTCGAGCATTTCGCGGACTCTTCGCCGATGCCATTCCTGAGCGGCATCAAGACCGCGCGCGAGCGCATCGTCGCCCGCAAGGATGAGGACCGCGAGACGTTCCTGCGCAAACGCGGCTTCTCGAAGGCCGAAACCGCAAAGATCGTCGCGACGGTGCTCAATGAAGAGGGCCGCCCGCCTGAGACGATCTATGATTTCGTGCAGGGCATCACGGCCTTTGCGCGCACCAGGACCAACCAGGACAGCCGGCTCGAAGTCGAGGGCAAGGCCCGCAAGCTTCTCGAAACCGCCCACTGACGTCCGAAGCCGCCGGTTCGTTCGATCCGGCGGCTTCCTTCCCATGGAGACCCGCCATGACCGATGCGCGCTACCGCTTGCTCGATACGATGCAGGACCTCATGTCCAACTATCTCCTCGACGAATGCCCCAACGATGTGACGTGGGAAGATTTTGACCCTGACATCGATGGGCTGCGTTCGAGCGTCGCGGACCTCATCGACAGGCATTGCCGAGGCGCGGTCTCAACCGCCGTCGTCGCTACCTACCTTGTCGATGTCGCATTTTTCAGCGGCGACGATTGCTTTGCGAGCGCAGTCTATACGATCGATGCTTCGACACCCGAGGGGGCGGAGCACCACGCGCTGTCGATGTCGCTCGACTGCATTTACAACGACCCGCGCATTCCGGACCTCTCGCGCGCCGCGACCGCGAGGCCGATGGACGATCCCGACGCGCCGATATGATTGTCGATCGGTCCCCACGATGGCGCGAACGGCGCTGTCGCTGGCTACCGAATGCGACGAATATCGGCCCAGGCTCCCTTTCCGTGGACGTCATCGACACGCGCCGACAGGCCTCATCCTTCGTGAAGGTCATCACTTCGCGAGATCAATGCCGGACGCCCGGCATGTCCCTTCTTGCTTTGGGAGCATGACCATTGCCGAAACGGTTCCGACGATGTTGAATCCATTCCAGCGAATTTGCGCCGTCGCATACGGTGAAGGCGACTTTGCCCACATCGAAAGCATCGAGGAGACCCACGATTTGGGCGATCCGCTCTTTGCCTTTCTCATGGCTGAGCTAGCATCGAGCGAGGGCTGTGATTGCCGGAAAGAAGCGCTGCGCCGCCTAGAAATGGCTGCAGCTGATATTCGCTGCGTTATCGACGCGATCGATCAAACGATTGTCATTTGATCGATCCAGCATGCCCAAGCGCCGTAGTTCGCCGAGTGCCGGCGCAGGCTCACATCAGCCGAACAGGATTATATCATGTCTGACATTGGCATCCGCGCCTTGGCGCAACTGCTCGCTCGTGCCCGTGCCGCCATCGAAACGCCGGCCGACCTCGATGACGCTGCCCGCGCCGCGGTGATCGAGGATATCGCTGCGTTCGAGGATTGCCTTGCGCGGGGATTGATTCCGTGGGGCTTCGACATCCACATCGGTTCAATCGATCATAAGCATGGCACCAACCATTATGCCGCGCTGACTCAGAAAGCCTTGATGGCGGAAGTCGCCGAATATTGCCGCGAGTGGTGGTCCGATATCGAAGATGGGCGCGATCCGGCGACGCTCGACGATCAAACGATCGCGGACATCTATTTCGATGATCATCCGAGCGAGAATCTCAAGACTGACCGCGTCCATATCGATCCGCTACTCGCCGACATGCAGACACTGGGCCCCGAAACCGGGCACTATTGCGTCATTGCCACGGCGCATCTGTCGACTGCGACGGCAGCCATGCTTGATGAATGGTGCGCGGCGGCAACCTCCGACCGGCCGATCAATGTTGCGAGTACCATATACGGATGGTTCGTTCCGGCGCGCGAGGTGGATGAGCCGGCCCAGGCCAAGCTACCGGCCGATCTTCTTGCCGCGATGAGATTTGCTCGTGCACATGGCTTCGACCATATCCTGTTCGACTGCGACGCTGGCAGCGTCGAGGCATTGCCGAAGCATGACTGGTGAAGCCGGTCCTTGGTATGTTTGGCGTAATTCCCATTAAGCCTGCGACCGCGCATCGAGCATTTCCAGCCGATCGGCGGCAAGCTCCGCGACATTGGCCTGGATCACATGGCCGCGATTGCGCAGGATTTCGCCGAGATCCCTGACCATCGTGATCAGATCGCCGGTCGCAAGCGGGCCATCGAGCGCGCGCAATAGATGGCGTTCTTCCTCGTCCAGTTCGCGCATCGTCATTCTCCGCGGGACGCAATTTTGGGCAGGCACGTAATCTAGCACATTCGGACGATCGCCGGCTGCGCAAATTCTCCTCTCGGCGATGAATTGCAGCGCCACGACGTGCACTGCACGAACCCGAGCCCGAGGGGCGCCCGCTCGCTTGCCTCCCGCTCGCCATCGATCGACAGATGTGGAACATCGCGGCTGCGGGCACTTGGGGTGCCTTCAATATCCCTGCGAAATGGGAGGAGAGAGGGAAGGACAGGGGCGGGCGCAATAGGCGTCCGGAGAAGGAACCTGTCCCATGTCATACGATATCGCGTTCCGCTTCCAGCAGGCGCTCGATCCTTCGGCACTCTCGACGCTGCCGGCCTGTCTCCACGCGCTGATCGCGGCGATCAAGGATTGCCGAAATGCCGGCAATCCCGACGAAACCGATCCCGCAGTACTGTTGCTCGCGCGGCATCTCGGTGCCGTTGCGGGCGCCACGGGCGGCGGCGACACCGCGCTTCGGCGCGCCTGCTTGGACCGCATCGCCGACATGCGCGGCAAATCCGCACTCGTGGTGCTGGCGCATAGGGGTGTCAGCTACGACGAGCAGGCAAAGAAGCTCTTCCATAGCGACGGCCGAAAGGCCCTGAAGCGGCTTGCCGAGGCCCTTTGCATGGAGGACGGCACCTATGATCTTCCATCGATCAAGGGCGGTATTGCCGTCAGCGGCGAGATCATCCTTCATACCGAGGAAATCTATGTCCAGCTCCGGCTTGGCATCGGATCCGGCCGTGAAGTGATGTTCCGCCGCGTCGCCGGGCGGAAGGATTATTGCGGCGACCGCAACCACTGGGCCGCGGTCGGCGAACTGCTCGAGCCTGACCGCCTCGCCGCGCGCATCCGGCGCGAACTGCACCTCGCCGAACCCGGAACGCCGCCGATGCGGCTGGTCGCTTGAGGAGAACGTCGATGAAAGTCATTGTCTCGCGTTCCCGCATCGCGGGGGCGCTGCCCCATTATGTCTATCGCGCGCTGGTTCCGGCCGAGGGTGTTGCGGTGGAGCGTATCGCGAGCGCCGGCACCGTTCACGCGCCCGGGGTCGCCGGTCGTATTGCTTGCATTCGGATCGCTCCGCTCATTGCGCCCGAGCGCTACCTCGCGATGCGCCCTGTCGAGCGGACGGCGCTTGCCTCGCGCGTCGGGGCAGTCGGACGCCGGATCGAGTGGCTGATCATTCGCACCTTCTTCCGGGAGATGACCGCGGACTCGTTACCGATCGTCTTCCAGCTCGATCCTGATCCGGGCGACGCCTGCGTCTGGGCCGACCTCGACGACCTAACCGGCATCTTTGATGCCGTCGAACCTGGGTTCGCAAGCCTCTCAGCTATCGACCTCGGTCTGCGTCAGCGCGACAGCCTCCGGGCTGCCTGATTGCCGTCATCGACGAGCCGCCCAAGGCGCCTGCCCTGGGCATAGTTACTTCACCCCAGCAGAAAGGGCCTGCGATGACGGTCATCGGACATAATGACATCCGGAAAGTCGAGAACTTCGACAGATATGAGATTCTCGCGCACCCGCTTCCCCATCGTGATAACCGCATTTTCTATCCGGCGGAACCCGATGGTTTTGGCGCCGTCACCTATGCCTCGCACGATGTGATGATTGCGAGGCCGACCGGGATCGGTAGCAAGGGCCGGCTCGCCATACTGATGCACCATGGCGGCGGTCGCCACGCTCTCGAATTCTACGAAAGCACCTTGCCCATCGCCTCGGCGCTGCTCGCGCTTCCGGAACGCGAGCAATATGCGCTCGCCTATACGATCTTCGAGCAAGCGGACGAATGCTCCGCCGGAGCGCGTGCCGCCGAGGCGCAACGATGGGCTGAGGCCTATGCTGAGGGCCGCATCCGGAAACGGCGTCGCGGGCGCGCGCGGCAAATCTATGTCGAAACCGCGGCCGAGAAGGCACTTCGCTCCGCCTGAAGCCTGAGCCGCCCGCACTCAATCGCTCGCGACCGATCGTCATCGGCCGGGAGGAAAGGAGGCGGGGACGTGCGGCGGCAATGAGGCTGCCGCGCAACCGGAGTATTCCCATGACGCTTCCCGCTCAAATCCGCCCTTCCGTCGGCGAGCAGCTTATCACTAAGGTGTCGCGCCTCTTCAACGGGACGATCACCGACGTTCTCAACGAGCTGTTCCAGAATGCCCGCCGTGCCGGTGCGCAGCGAATCGCCGTCGATCTCGGCGAGCATGAAGGCAATCCAGCCCTCTTTATTGCAGACGACGGCACCGGCATCGATGATCCCGCCGCCTTCGTGACGCTGGGCCGCTCTGACTGGAGCGACCAGATCGCACGGCGGGAAGACCCTGCCGGAATGGGTGTGTTCAGCCTCGCCGGCAAGCGCGTTACTGTGCGATCCTTCTCGAGAGCCGCCAATGCCGGATGGACGGTCACGATTCCCAAGGACGGTTGGCAGGGCGAAAATCCCCTAACGGTCGAAGCCTACGAGGTCCGCAAAGGCACACAGCTCGTCATTGCCATGCCCGCCGAATGGTTGCCCAATCTCCAATCGCGGGTCGAAGCAGCGGCGAAGCATTTCCCGTTGCCCGTCGAATTTCAGGGCGCAGTCTTGCCGCGCGAGGATTTCCTCAAGGGCGCCTGCCGGATCGAAGAGTGGCATGGCTGCCGGATCGGAATCTTCAGCGATTCCTATGACATCGCGAGCGATCCGCGCATCAATTTTCATGGCATCAAGGTTCCCTGCCGCATGCCCGCCATCGGGGAAATCGACGCACGGCGGAAATGGACGGTCCGGATCGACATCGTCGACGCGCCCTCGCTCCAGCTCGTTTTGCCCGCGCGCAAGGAGATGGTCGAGAATGCCGCACTCGCCGATCTGCGGGTTGAAGTGCAGGCGGCCATTTTCCGGACCATCGCGCTCAAAGGCCAACATCGCCTGTCGTTCAAGGACTGGAAGCGCGCTACCGAGCTCGGCGTTGGCCTTCCCGAAGCCAGCCCGTGGCTCTGTGCATGGCGCCCGCGAACCGCGGACGGCAATGCCTACGTCGAGGACGAGCGCGTCGAAGCTGTCCCAATGATCCTGATCCCCAGGCACGAGGCCGATATCGAACAATGCGCGGCGAAGGTGTTGACCGAGGAGAAGCTCGGCTTCCGACCTGTCTTCGCTGAAGACAAATTTGCCGGCTATCGATGGTATGATGTGCTTCCGCGCGTCCCCCGCCTGTCCTTTGCGGTCGAACGGGAGGGCGAACTGTTCCACTATGCCGACGACGACCAGATGCTCGATCATGTTGAATCGGGCTGGGTGACTGCGATCACCCTTAATGTTCCGATAGTTCGCTGCGCCGGGCTCGATGAACCCGCCGCCACGCTTCGCCTTCCCGTCGATATGCTCGTCTGCGCGAACGCGAGCAGCCATATCGGCGAAGCACATGTTTTTGTCCGGGAGGGCGCAATCGTCACGCCGCAGGCGCTCGCGCAGCTGATCGAGGATGCGGTCTTCACTTATGACGAGGATTGCGATAGCGACAGCTGGGGCAGGCAGCATGACGATTTCATCCGCGATGCGCGTAACCTGGCGAACAAGCTCCTCCTCGGAAAGGACGAGGCGCTTCTGGAACAGATCCGATCGGCCTTCCGCGACGATGTCCAATGGCTGATCCCCGAGGGTCGAACACTCACCCTCAAGGCCGATGTCGCCAAGGTTCTAATCGATCTGGCAGTCGCTGATCCTGAAACCGAGCCCACCGCTGCATAGCATTCGGACCATGACAGGCTGGCGACCTTGCGTCCGCTTCTACCCTTACCCCCACAGCCGGAGTGATCCATGACCGCCCTGTCACCCCTTCGGACGCGGCTCGCCTCGTTCGACCACGCCTATGCCGTTGCGATTCAGCTCCGCGGCGCGACCGGTCGTGGTCAATTCATCGTGTGCACCGGCAAGCCGATTCAGCCATTTCGTGTCTCTCCGACATTGCCGCCGCTAGGTGAACATCTGCTGGTCTGGGTAGCCTGAAGCCGACATTCCCTGGGCACACATTTGGTGTAGGTGCCATTTATGTCGGGTCAACGACGTCACAAGAGGCATGTCGGTCCGTCAGATTCCTAAGCCAAGCGTCGAGACGTCGAGCTTCGATGGAATTTGGTCGGGAATGCGCCCATGTCGGCCGTTCAAAAGATTCTAGATTGATGTGCAAAGCCGACGTCCGCCGCACGCTTAGTTGGCGCCAAAAAATTTCATAGAGACAGTGATGATCGTACTGCATCTGCCAGCGCACACATCCCGTCGACGGATGCTCGTGGATACAGAGCGCTCTCCCCCACTAGCGGAAAGTGCCCACTTTTTTCCCAGAAGCTTTCTGGCTCAAATTGGAATTTCGCGATGAGCCGCCGACCGAAGTCCATCTCTGCGTGAGAATATAGCAACTTTTGCTCCGCTGTAGCGCATTCCGGATACTCTGCGAGCAGATAGCCCTCCTGCACGTGAGGTCGAACCGCCGTTGGCGGGCAGACACTCGCGAGGCGCACTGTCTGGATTCCTGCCTCGGCGCTGGCAGTGATCGCCCCACTCACATTCGGAATACCCAAAACGAAAACATACGCCTCGCCATTCGCATTATGCGTCGCAAAGGACGCCGCAATTCGCAGCGACTGCGTCACATCCAGAAGTGGTGTGGGGCAGATCTCGTAGTGCTGGATCATGGCCCAGCGAAGGATGCGCTGACGCTCGAGCCTCTCGCGACCGATAAGTCCGCGGGCCTTGTATTCCGCTACAAGTGCTGCTTCCGCGCGCACAAGTCGCTCAAAGCGTTCGTTCAACGTCGCGTCTGTAGGCACGCGACCAGATTTTGCAGATCGAAGAAGACTCGGCTTCAATGAGGTGTAGCCCA
>NZ_MEFH01000023.1:0-14907 GCF_001725095.1 Sphingopyxis sp. SCN 67-31
TGAGAACGGCGGAGCAATATTCGACCACGGTAGCGGCGGGATAGTCCTGCTGCGGGCGGCGTAAAAGTCGTCCACCTTGAAGCCTTTCTGCCGAGTCAGGGAGGTGTGGGGATCTACAGCGTGGAACTTTATCTTCAGGTCCGTCTGGCTTGCGCGGATGGCATGAGCCAACGGGCGGCGGCGAAGCGTTTCAATGTGTCGCGCGAAACGGTACGCAAGATGCTGTCGTTTTCATCGCCGCCGGGTTACCGGCGCCAGTCCGTACCGCAGCGCCCGAAGCTGGACGGGTTTGTGGCGATCATTGATGGATGGCTTGAGGGTGACCGCAGTGTCCCGCGCAAGCAACGCCATACGGCGAAGCGGGTATTCGACCGTTTGCGCACCGAGCATGGTTTCACCGGCGGCTATACGATCATCAAGGATTACATCCGGGAGCGCGAACAGCGCAGCCGGGAGATGTTCGTGCCGCTGGCGCACCCTGCGGGAGATGCGCAGGCCGATTTCGGGGAAGCGCTGGTGGAGATCGGCGGGGTGGAGCAGAAGGCCTACTTCTTCGCGCTCGATCTGCCGCACAGTGATGCCTGCTATGTGCGGGCCTATCCGGCGGCGGTGGCGGAGGCCTGGGTGGACGGACACGTGCATGCCTTCGCGTTTTTCGGCGCGGTACCGCGCTCGATCGTCTATGACAACGATCGCTGCCTTGTGACGAAGATCCTGCCCGACGGCACGCGGCAGCGTGCCACGCTGTTCAGCGCTTTCCTGTCACATTACGTGATCCGCGACCGCTATGCTCGCCCGGGCAAGGGGAACGAGAAAGGCAATGTGGAGGGGCTGGTAGGCTATTGCCGGCGCAACTTCATGGTGCCGATCCCGAAGTTCCCGACCTGGGAGGCGTTCAACCTGTGGCTGGAGGAGCAATGCCGCAAGCGCCAGCAGGACAAGGTGCGCGGGCAGAGCGAGACGATCGGTGAGCGGCTGCAGCGCGATCTCGCGGCCATGCAGCCTCTGCCCGCTACACCCTTCGAGGCCTGCGATCAGAAAGGCGGGCGGGTCTCCTCGCAATCCCTGGTGCGCTACAGGACCAACGATTATTCGGTTCCGGTGGCCTGGGGCCATCAGGAGGTCTGGATCAGGGCCTATGTCGATGAGGTGGTGATCGGCTGCCGCAGCGAAGTCATCGCCCGTCATCCTCGTTGCTATGCCCGCGAGGAGGTTGTCTTCGACCCGCTCCATTATCTCCCGCTGATCGAGCAGAAGATCAACGCATTCGACCAGGCTGCGCCTTTGCAGGGCTGGGACCTGCCCGAAGCGTTCACGACACTGCAGCGGTTGATGGAAGGGCGCATGCACAAACATGGCAGGCGCGAATATGTGCAGGTACTGCGCCTGCTGGAAACGTTCACCCTCGCCGATCTCCAGGCGGCGGTCGAACAGGCCATCGATCTTGGCGCCATCGGCTTCGATGCCGTCAAGCACCTCGTCCTGTGCCGGATCGAACGCGTACCGCCCAGGCTGGACCTGGACGTCTATCCCTTCCTGCCACGCACCACGGTCGAGAAGACCTTTGCCAGAGCCTATCTGAGCCTGCTCTCCGACCGGCAGGAGGCCGCATGAGCGATCAGGCCCCGGAGATCCTTCTCGCTCACCATCTCAAGGCGCTCAAGCTGCCTACGTGCCTGCGTGAGCATCACAAGCTCGCG
Organism: Sphingopyxis sp. SCN 67-31; assembly: GCF_001725095.1. NCBI lineage: Bacteria > Pseudomonadati > Pseudomonadota > Alphaproteobacteria > Sphingomonadales > Sphingopyxidaceae > Sphingopyxis > Sphingopyxis sp. SCN 67-31. The sequence goes on from NZ_MEFH01000023.1 coordinate 1,701, forward strand.
CGGCAATGTGCCGCTGAAGGCGTCGATCATATCCGCTTCCTCGCCCGCCTCGTCGAGATGGAAATGATCGACAGGGAGCGTCGCATGGTCGAGCGGCGCATCAAGGCCGCGCGCTTCCCCACCGTCAAAAGCCTCGACAGCTTCGACTTCGCCGCCATCCCCAGGCTCAACAAGATGCAGGTGCTCGAGATGGCGCGCTGCGAGTGGATCGAGCGGCGTGAGAACGCCATCGCTCTGGGGCCATCAGGCACCGGAAAGACGCACGTAGCGTTGGGGCTCGGACTGGCAGCATGCCAGAAAGGACTGTCGGTGGGCTTCACCACCGCGGCAGCGCTGGTCAGCGAAATGATGGAGGCCCGCGACGAGCGCCGTCTTCTGCGCTTCCAGAAGCAGATGGCCGGATACAAGCTGCTCATCATCGACGAACTGGGCTTTGTGCCGCTCTCCAAGACCGGCGCCGAACTGTTGTTCGAGCTGATCTCCCAGCGTTACGAACGCGGCTCCACCTTCATCACCAGCAACCTGCCCTTCGACGAATGGACCGAAACCTTCGGATCTGAGCGTCTCACAGGCGCGCTCCTCGATCGCCTGACCCATCACGTCAGCATCCTCGAGATGAACGGCGAAAGCTATCGCCTCGCGCACAGCCGGGCCCGCAAGGCCAAAACCAGACCCTGAAAATTACACCAATGCCGGGGGGAGTGGCCCTCGGGCTACGCCCTCACGCCACTCCCCCCGGCATGTAACACGATGGCCTGGTTTTACGCCGCCGAATGGCCGACTTTTGCTCCGCCGTTGACACCCGCACCAATTTGTGCTTCAACAGCCACAGTCCATTGGCCGCTATCATTGAAATCCTGATAACCCAGCACATCACAAATGATCCGCTGCTTGAAATTGCCTTGAAGGGCAGTTTCCTTTTGCGTTTCAATCGATCGATCTCGGATTGTTTCGCCCCACTGGCGCAAGATCTCCAGCTTTGCAGGATCAGGCGCAGCAGCGCGAGCGACGTGTCGTTTTATTGTCTTGGCATTGAAAAGCTGCACGTTTCGTCCCCTCCAGCAACGCTATATCAATGCAGAGACACGCTTACCACGCCCAACCACGACCCAAGCCCGGCCCAATCCAGCCCAAAGCGCCTTTGCCCTGATACATCACGCGCACTCAGTCGAAAGGCTCATCCAAGCGCATAATTTCCAACGATAAAGGAAGCGCCCTTTGACCCATTCCGTGGGCATGGCGTGGGTTTTGGTCTTTCAGCAGGCAAAACGGCCCCATCCAGCTCAAGGGTCGTTGCTAGGGAACCGATGATTTCTTCAGGGAAAGTGCCATAAAGGTGGTGGGTGCCGCTGTGACTCGAACACGCGACCCCAACGTTACGAATCTCATTGGACTTTAAGGACTTCCGGAAGGGTATGGAAAAGGTCCCTTCCGAAAGAGCCATATCCCGTTTCGGGTCGGCTCCCTTGCCGGTGATCGTATAACACACTGAATTTCCGCCGTGAATGGAAAGGCGCTTTGGCGTTGTTAGAAACACCATTGGGTGAAAGGCACTTCGGCAGGGCAAAATTCCACTCGAAACCGAAAGCGTTTTCGGCCGGAAACATCAGGTTTTCCTAGTGGAAGCAGTGGTGCCGCTTAGGTGACTCGAACACCTGACCCCATCATTACGAATGATGTGCTCTACCAACTGAGCTAAAGCGGCAACGAGGGGCGCCTCTACCAGCGTGTCGGGGCGAAGACAAGCGCCGTTGCGCAGATTCTCCCGTCGAACGGCAGGCGACATATCATGCGATCCTGCGCACCGATCCGGTAAGGAAATTTCCCGTAATTTTCCATTTTAAAACAAAATCTTGAACCTCGCCATTTCGAAGCGAGCAGCTTTCCACCGGCCTTGCGGCGAAGATATGGCGCACCCACGCCATCGTCCGGCTCGCCGCAATCGACGGATGTTTCGTTGCTCGCCGCCCTTTGCTCATGGCCGGGGCGGGATACAGGATTCATGCTTGACATTCGCCAGCTCAAATTATTATCCGAGTGGATAAATAAATGGGAGGATGCGGATGAAGAGCATATTCGTGGCGTTGATGGGATCGACGCTGCTCGCGAGCGGCGCCCATGCGCAGGACACCGCGCCCCTGTCCGCTTCGGAGAACGCAAGCGTCGCCGGCGACGAGATCGTCGTGACGGCCCAGAAACGCGAACAGTCGTTGCAGGACGTTCCGCTGTCGGTCGCGGTGCTGAGCGGCGAGCAGTTGAGCAACCGGAACATCACTGAAATCTCGCAGTTGCAGACGACGACCCCGAACTTCTCCTTCCAGGGCAGTAACAACCCGCGCGGCGCCGGCCTGGCGATCCGCGGCATCGGCACGAATAATTTCTCGTCGGCGATCGAGGGCTCGGTCGGCATCGTCATCGACGGTGTACCGATCGGGCGGCAGGGCGCGGGGATGACCGACCTGTTCGACATCCAGCGGATTGAAGTGCTGCGCGGTCCGCAGGGCACCTTGTTCGGCAAGAATGCCTCGGCCGGCGTCCTCAACATCGTGACCACCGATCCCAGCTACAGCTGGGGCGGCAAGGTCCAGGCGACCTACGGCGAGTTCGACGAATTCGTGCTGCGCGGAACGGTCACCGGCGGCCTGACCTCGAATCTGGCGTTTCGCGCATCGGCCTATCGCACGAAACGAGACGGCTATATTCGCAACCGATTCGACGACAGCCGCCTCAACGATCGCGACGAGTGGGGCGGTCGCGCGAAGCTGTTGTGGGAACCCGCCGACAATATCCGCGTGCTCGTCGCGGGCGACTATTCGTCGCGCGACGCCGCCTGCTGCATGTGGACGATCCGCAGTTTCGGCAACAATGCCGATATCCGCAACCGGGTGACCGCCGCAGGCATCGTTCCCGGCCCCGACAACCGGGAGGTTGCGCTCGACGGCCGCACGTTCATCCGCCAGGAAACCTATGGCGGATCGGTGCAGGTCGATATCGAGGGCACCGGGGGCATCACGGTGACGTCGATCACCGGCCTGCGCTGGTGGGATGCGACCGACAACAACGACGCCGACCAACGGCCGACCCCCGTTCTCAACATCAACAATGGCGACAGCCGTCAGCGCCAGTTCACGCAGGAACTGCGCCTGACCTCTCCGTCCGGCGAGCCGTTCGAGTGGGTCGGCGGCCTGTTCCTCTTCAACCAGGATTATGAACTCGGCAATTCGCAGCAGGGCACGTTCGACCAGCCTCTGCCGCCCGGCGTCCAGTTGTCGCGCGCGATCTTCGTCGAGAACGATACCCAGAATTTCGCCGCCTTCGCCGATGCGACCTATCATCTGAGCGATCAGTTCAACGTCTTCGGCGGACTGCGCTACACGGTCGAGCGGCTGAACACGCATTTTCGGCGCTTCGCCAATCCGGGTACCATCCTGCTCGGACCCAATGTCGACCAGAAGATGAAGCGCGTCGACGGCGCATGGACGTGGCGCATGGGGGCGCAATTCCGTCCGACCGAAGAGGTGACGCTCTATGGCAGCGTCGCGCGCGGCTTCAAGGGCGGCGGCTTCAATGCGCTGCAGGACTCGACCGTGCTGCGCACCGTCGAACCCGAGATTCCGACGTCGTACGAATTCGGCGCCAAGACCGAGTTGTTCGATCGCCGGGTGCGCTTCAACATCGCCTTCTTCAGCACCGATTTCGACGATTTCCAGGCGCAGGCGATCGGCGTTTCGGACACCGGTACCCTGGTGTTCGACGTGATCAATGCCGGCTCGCTGCGCACGCGCGGGATCGAGGCCGACGTCGACATCAATATGGGATCGGGCCTGCGTCTGATGGGCGGCGCGGCCTATACCAGGGCGAAATATACCGACTTCGCGGGCGCACCCTGCTATTTCGGACAGACGGTGGCCCAGGGCTGCATCGTTTCGGGCGGGCAGGCGCGGCAGGATCTGACCGGCAAGGAACTGGCGATGGCGCCGAAGTTCACGGCGAACGCGTCCGCGCGTTACGAAACCGAGGTTTCGGCGGCGGGCGCGAGCGTTTTCGGCCAGCTTTCCTTTGCCTATCGCGGCAGCACATTCACCGCGCTCGACCTCGATCCGAAATCGGTGCAGAAGGCTTATGGCCTGCTTGATGCCCAAATCGGCTTCGCATTGCCGGGCGACCGCCTGCGAGCGTGGATCTGGGGCAAGAATCTGACCGACAAGAGCTTCGTCGAACTGATCTACGACACGCCTCTCGACACCGGCGGGCAATCGCAGTTCTTCCCGTCGACCGCGGCGCGGCAGTTCGGGGCCACGGTGGAGTATAGATTCTGATGATGGAACTCGATCGCCGCAGCCTGCTCGCCAGCCTTGCCGTCGCCGGAGCCGGCGGGGTCTCCACACTGGCACTGGCGCGGTCGAAGGACAGCGCCGCGCGGCGCCGTCCGCCGAATTTCATCGTCGTCCTCGCCGACGATCTCGGGTACGGCGACATCGGGGCCAATGGCTCGCGCGCGATCCGCACGCCCAATATCGACCGGCTTGCCGCCGACGGGCTGCTGATGACCGATGCCTATGCCTCGGCGAATATCTGCACCCCGTCGCGCGCCGGCCTGCTGACCGGGCGTTATCCGATCCGCACCGGGCTGGCGTGGCAAGTGATCCAGGCGGACGACACGAACGGCCTGCCGCCCGAAGAGGTCACGATTCCCGAAGTGCTCGGCGACGACTATGCATCGGCGCTGATCGGCAAATGGCATCTTGGGCACACCCCACCCTATTGGCCGCCGACCGTGCAGGGATTCGACCTGTTCTTCGGCCTTCCCTATAGCCACGACATGAAGCCGCTGTCGCTCTATACCGCGGGCGAGGGCGTGGAATTCACCCAGGAAGACGTCGACATGGTGGCCCTGACGCAGCGATTCTTCGCGCGGGCCGGCGAGTTCGTCGACGCCAATCGCGATCGCCCCTTTTTCCTGATGCTCGCGCTGACCGCGCCGCATATTCCGCTTCACCCGACGAAGGAACACGCCGGGCACTCGCCGGCCGGCGACTATGGCGACGTCGTCGAAGAGGTCGATGCCGAACTCGGCCGCCTGCGCGAACAGATCGAACGGCTCGACCTTCAGAACGATACCTATGTCATCGTCACGTCGGACAATGGACCATGGTTCGAAGGATCGACCGGCGAACTGCGCGATCGCAAGGGCGGCGCGGGATGGGACGGCGGCTATCGCGTTCCGTTCATCGCCTGGGGCCCCGGCCGCATCCCGGCCGGCAGTCGCAGCAGCGCGATCACGATGAATTTCGACCTGTTGCCGACCTTCGCCGCACTCGCCGGCAAACCGCTGCCGAAGGATCTCGTTCTCGACGGCAAGGATATCAGCGCGGTTCTGCTCGACGGCGCGCCGAGCCCACACGAAGCACTGGTCCTGTTCGACAACGAGAAGGTCGCGGCGATCCGCACCGATCGCTGGAAATTCGTCGCGCGCAGCTATTATCGGGGATATGATCTGCCGCTGGCACGGATCGGTGCCAATCTGTTGTTCGACGTGCGCAGCGATCCCGGCGAGGATTATAATCTGGCGACGCGCCATCCCGAGGTCGTGAAGGCCATGCGCGCGCGCTTCGAGCAATATCGTCAGACATATGAGCCGCTCGGACGGAAAAAGGAGCCCGATCGGCTTCCGGGCGGCAAAGCCCTCCCCTGAGCCGTTTCTCCATTATTGCTTATGTCCGATTGTCGCTGGTATTGGCAGCGCGGTCGAACGATAATGATTCAAGGTCTGAGGCAAGCAGGTTGCAGTCGAAACCGGGACGGAAAAGAAAAACCCAGGATCGCGGAGTCGCGACCCGGCAGCGGATCGTCGAAGAAGCCCTGCAGCTTTTCTCCCGCCATGGCTTCGACGGTGTCGGAGTCCGTGAAATAGCCGAAAGCGTCGGCGTCCAGCACGGGCTGATCAAATATCATTTCGGCAAAAAGGACGAATTGTGGCGCGAGGCGGTTCGTCTGCTCTTCACCCGCATGAGCGAGATATTGGAGCCCGAGCCCGGCGAAGCCGACCTTCCCCCCGCCAAGGCTTTCGAAATCTCGTTGCGGCGCTATGTCCGCTATTGCGCCGAGCACCCCGAGCATGCGCGGCTGATGGTTCAGGAATCCTTCCGCGACAATGAGCGACTGGCATGGGCATCGGAAAGCTTCATCCGCCCCAGCCACGACCGGATCTTCCCACGATGGGACATCCTGATGCGCGACGGCACGATGCCGCGGGTCGACCCGGCGCTGATGGTCTATGCGCTGACGGGGGCCGCCCAGTCGATCTTCAACCTCGCTGCCGAAGCGAAATTGACGCACGGCATCGACGCATGCTCGAACGAGACGATCGAGGCCTATTCCGACGCGATCATCGCCCTGTTCCTTCCCGGCCTCGCAAAGCGCGAAGAAGCATCCGGAAAATAATTATCCGATTGGATAAAAATTAGAGACAGACGGACCCTGGTGCGATAGATGCTCCCCATAAAAGGGAGAGAGCAGCGATGGCCGATGGCAGCGTTGGAGCGGGGCAACACCGGGATCTTGCGGACCGATCATCCCTGCCCACCGGCGCGGTCGTCGCTTACGGGTCGGGCGATCTGGCGTTCAACCTCTATTTCACCTTCTGCTCGCTGTTCTTGCTCTATTTCTACACCGACGTCCTTGGCATTTCCGCCTCGGTCGGCGGATTGATCATCATGGCGGCGCTCATGTGGGAGGGGATTACCGATCCCGCGATGGGCGTGATCGCGAGCCGGACGCGGAGCCGGTTCGGCAGCTATCGCCCCTATCTGCTGTTCGGCGCACCGCTCCTCGCCCTCGCTTTCGTCTCCATGTTCCTGCCGCTGGGCCTTTCGGGCAACGCACTCGCCTTCTTCTGCCTTGCGACGCACATCCTGTTCCGCACGGTCTACACCGTCGTGAACATTCCCTTCGTCGCCCTGTCGGCCCGCATGAGCGCGGACTCGCTCGTCCGGTCGCGACTGGCGGGAGCGCGCATGCTGTTCGCGATCATCACCGGCCTGTTCCTCGCTGCGGCGACGCTGCCGCTCGTCGCCCGCTTCGGCGGCGGCCGCGAAGGCTTCCTGTGGGTCGCAACGCTCTATGCGTTCATCGCCACGCTGGTGCTGCTCAACTGCTTCAAGCGCACCCAGGAAACGATCGGCGAAGCGCCCGACGCGCATCCGACCTTTTCCGCGATGCTTCGCGCGGTCGGGTCGAACCGCGTATTCCTGCTCCTGCTCGGCGCAACCCTCGTCGGCTCGATCGGTTATGCGATGGGCGGCAAGGCGCTGCTCTATTACATGAAATATTATGCGGGATCCGAGGAGACGATCACTATCGGCCTGACGGTCTCGCTCGCCGCGGCGGCCCTGTCGATGCTCCCCTGGGTCAAGGTGACGCAGCGCATCGGCAAGCGCGCGGTGTGGTTGAGCGGCATCGCGATCAGTGCGACCGCCAACATCCTGATCTTCGCCATCGCGCCGAAGGCGGGGCCGATGCTTTACGGCTTGCTGGCGTTCAGCGGCGTCGGGAACGCAGCCTTCGTGCTGACTTTCTGGTCGATGCTGCCCGATACCGTCGAGGTAGGCGAATGGCAGACCGGCCTCCGCGCAGAGGGGGCACTCGTCGGCTTTCTCGCCTTCACGCAGAAGGTCGCGCTCGGCGTCGGAACGGGCCTGATCGGCATATTGCTCGACGTCATCGGCTATGTCCCCAACGCGCCGCAAGCCCCCGACACGCTGACGAGCATCCGCGGACTGGCAACGCTCGTCCCCGCGGCGCTGGCGGTCGGCGCCGGGCTGTTCATCTATTTCTACCCGCTCGACACGCGGACCCACGCGCGGCTCGTCCGGGCGATCGGATGGCGTAATGCACGCCGCCGCGGCCCGGCTTCATCCACCCCCGACAATGGACAGACGACATGACCGACCAGCAGCATGATTTCTCCCCGCGGCGCGGCGCCTCCGAGGAATGGATCGCCGAGACGATCGATGCGATCATGGAGCATGCAACGCTGGCGGAGAAAGTCGGCATGCTGTCCGGCCGCGGCTTTTTCCGGGAGTTCGCCGCCGACGACAAGCTATGGGGCGCGCGGCCCTATCGCGCCGGGAGCGGAATCGAACGCCTCGGTGTCCCGCCGCTGTGGTTCACCGACGGGCCGCGCGGCGTCGCGCGCGGGCAGAGCACCTGCTTCCCCTGCACCATGGCGCGCGGCGCGACCTTCGACACCGACCTCGAAATGCGGATCGGCGAGGCAATGGGGAAGGAAATCCGCGCGCAGGGCTGCGACCTTTCGGGCGCGGTCTGCATCAATATCCTTCGCCACCCCGCCTGGGGCCGGGCGCAGGAAACCTATGGCGAGGACCCGCACCATCTGGGCGCCATGGGAAGCGCGCTGGGGCTTGGCATCCAGACCCAGAATGTGATGGCGACGGTCAAGCATTTCGCACTCAACTCGATGGAGAACGCACGGTTCAAGGTCGATGTGCGGGTCGGCGAGCGTGCGCTTCACGAAGTCTATCTGCCGCATTTCAAGATGGCGCTCGACGCCGGCGTGGCGAGCGTGATGAGCGCCTACAACAAGTTCGACGGCGAATATTGCGGCCAGCATCACGGCTTGCTGACGGACATCCTGCGTGGCGAATGGGGTTTCGCGGGCTTCGTGCATTCCGACTGGGTGATGGGCCTTTACAAGCCCTATGCCGTCGCGGCGGGGCTCGACATCGAAAATCCCGAACCGCAGATTCTGGGCGAAAAGCTGATCGCCGCGGTCGAGGCGGGGCATGTCGCGCCCTTCGTGATCGACCGCGCCTGCCGCAACATCCTGCGCACGCAATATCGCTTCGCCTGCGCGCCCGATCCGCTGACCGCCTATCCCGCCGAACTGGTCGCGTCCGCGGAGCATGTCGCGCTGGCACGCGAGGCGGCGGAGAAGTCGATCGTGCTGCTCGAGAACAACGGCGTCCTGCCGCTCGACCGCAGCCGGGTCCGCCGTCTCGCCGTGCTCGGCCGGCTGGCGTCGCTCGAGAACACCGGCGACATGGGGTCGAGCCGCGTTCGCGCTCCCCATGTGGTCACGCCGATCGAGGCGCTGCGCGCGATGCTGGGCGCCGACGCCATCGCGGTCGGCGACGAGGATGACATCGACGCGGCGGTCGCGGCGGCGCGCGATGCCGACGCCGCGCTGATCGTCGCAGGCTACAATGCACGCGAAGAAGGCGAATATATACCGGGCGACATCACGCTGGGCCAGGAAAGCGATGCAAGCGGCAGGCGCCCGGCGATCGGAGGGGATCGGCTGTCGCTCGACCTGCCCGCGCGGCAGATTGCGCTGATCGAAGCCGTCGCCGCGACCGGAACGCCCGTGGTCGTCGCGATCGTCGCGGGATCGGCGGTGCTGGTGGAAGGCTGGCGCGCGCAGGCGGGGGCGATCCTCCAGACCTTCTATTCGGGGATGGAGGGCGGCGCCGCGCTCGCCGATATCCTGTTCGGCGACGTCAATCCGTCGGGTCGCCTTCCCTTCACGGTGGCGCGCGATCCCGCCGATTATCCCTTCTTCGACCGCGATGCGGACAGGATCGTCTACGATCATTGGCACGGTTATGCGAAGCTGATGCGCGACGGGATCGAGCCGCGCTATCCCTTCGGGCACGGCCTCAGCTACACGCGTTTCGCCCGCCGCGCCCTGCGCGTCTCGGCATCCGACCGGGCGGTGCATGTTTCCGTCACCGTCGCCAATGTCGGCGACCGTCCCGGCGACGACAGCATCCTGTGCCATGTCCGGTATCCGGGCAGCGTCGAGCGTTGGTCGCAGGCGCTGAAGGCCTTCACGCGCGTTTCCCTTCAGCCCGGCGAAACGCGGACGATCGCGATGACCATCGATCTCGACGATCTGCGCTACCGTGACGAGACGGCGCACGGCTGGAAGCTCGAATCGGGCCCCCATGAAATCTGCATATCCGGGGGCGTCGAGCCCGATCTCAGCGTATCGGTTCGGTTCTAGTCTACTCGAAAGGCGATTACCGAACGGCCTATGCCGGCCGCCGGAACCTGGCCGAAGGAAAGGGCGGAAAACCGCGCAACCTTACACTGGCATCTGGGCGACGAGCGCCTTCTTTTCGGCAGAGGGGCCTGCTTGAAGCCCCGCATGTGCGGGCCGGCCGCTGTGGCCGGCCCATCGGTTCAGAAAGCCGCGATCCCCGTTATGGCACGGCCGAGAATGAGGGCATGCATGTCGTGCGTGCCCTCATAGGTGTTCACGGTTTCGAGATTCACCATGTGGCGGATGACATGATATTCGCCGGCGATCCCATTGCCCCCGTGCATGTCGCGGGCGGTGCGGGCTATGTCGAGTGCTTTGCCGACATTGTTGCGTTTGACGATCGAGATGGTTTCGGGAGCCATGCCGCCTTCGTCGAGCAGGCGGCCGACGCGCAGGCTGGCCTGGAGGCCGAGCGCGATCTCGCTCGCCATGTCGGCGAGCTTCTTCTGGAAGAGTTGGGTCGCGGCGAGCGGCCGCCCGAACTGGTGCCGTTCCAGCCCGTAATTGCGTGCGGCGGCATAGCAGAATTCGGCCGCCCCCAGCGCGCCCCACGAAATGCCGTAGCGCGCCCGGTTGAGACAGCCGAAGGGGCCCTTCAGCCCCTGAACGCCGGGGAGGAGCGCATCGTCGGGAACGAAGACGTCGTCCATCAGGACCATGCCGGTGATCGAGGCGCGGAGCGACAGCTTGCCCTCGATCTTCGGCGCCGAAAGGCCGGCCATGCCCTTTTCGAGCAGGAAGCCGCGCACCGCGCCATCATGCGCATCGGATTTCGCCCAGACGACGAAAACGTCGGCGATCGGCGCGTTCGAAATCCAGGTCTTGCTGCCGCTGAGCCGGAAGCCGCCGTCGACCTTGCGCGCGCGGGTCCGCATCCCGGCGGGATCGGACCCCGCGTCAGGCTCGGTCAGCCCGAAGCAGCCGATCAGTTCGCCGCGCGCGAGGCCGGGCAGATAACGCTGCCGCTGCTCCTCGCTGCCATAGACGAGGATCGGATACATGACGAGGCTCGACTGGACGCTCATCATCGAGCGATAGCCCGAATCGATGCGTTCGATTTCGCGCGCGACCAGCCCGTAGCTGACGTAGGAGGCGCCGGCGCCACCATATCCGGCGGGCACCGTCACGCCGAGCAGCCCCTGCTCGCCCATTTCACGGAAGATCTCCGGATCGGTCCGCTCCTCGGCGAAGGCGTCGACGACGCGCGGCAGCAGGCGATCGGTGGCGAAGGCGCGCGCGGCGTCGCGGATCATCCGTTCCTCTTCCTCCAGCTGGGCATCGAGCCCCAAAGCGTCTTCCCAGTCGAACGGTCGGATATCAGCCATCGAACATACTCCTTTCGGCGTCCCTTGACGCCCGATTTTCATTCTATCAATGTCATTAAAATCATTATTCCATCGCATTCAGGAATGAAAGATGCTCGACCGCCGCCCGCTCGAAATTTTCCTCGCGATTGCCGAGGAGCGCAGTTTCGTCCGCGCGGCCGACCGCCTCGGCCTCGCCCAGCCGGTCGTGAGCCGCCAGCTCCAGCGACTGGAGGGAAACCTCGGCGCGCGCCTGTTTCACCGCGGCAGCCGGTCCAAGGTCACGCTGACACGGGCGGGCGAGCTGTTTCACGACGAAGCGCGCGACGCGCTCGCCGGGCTCCTGCGCGCCGAACAGCTCGGACGCAATGTCGCGCGAGGGGCGACGGGGCCGCTTCGCATCGGCTATGTCTTTTCGGGCGCGATGACCGCGCTGCTGAGCGACATGGTTCGCGGCCTGCGCACGGCCTTTCCCGATCTGGAAATCGAGCCGCGGCTGATCGAAACGCCCGCGCAGCTTCGCGAACTGGCCGAAGGCCGCATCGACGTCGCGATCGTCCGCCCCCGCCCGTCGTGGCCGCGCGGCGCGGCGGTGCTGGCCCGCCACCACGAGCCGATGCTGCTCGGGCTCGGGACGACGCACCCGCTCGCCCGCCACGACAGCATCGCGATCGGCGATCTGGTGCCCGAATGTTTTCTGACGCCGCAGTTCGACGTCGAGGACGAGCTCGCCGAGACCGTGCGGCGTCTGCTCCGCAAGGTCGGGGCTCGTCCCCGGATCAGGGCCACGGGCGATTTCATCACCGCGGCCGCGCTCGCCGCCGCGGGTGAAGGCGTCATCCTCGCGCCCGCGTCGCTCGCGCATCTGGTGATCGACGGTCTGACCTTCCGGCCGATCTCCGGGCATGCCGAGCGGCTCGAACTCGCCGTCGTCGGGCGGCCCGAACTGCCGGCCGCGCAGCGCGAGGCGATCATCGCCGCCCTTTCGGCATCGCGGACCGACTGCCGGGTCTGACCTTCAAGGGACACAGCGGGCAGTCATCGCGCGCCGCGGCGCCATGCCGGGCCGCTTTATCTTGACATCGGTCGTGCATCGTCGCAAAATACGCATGTTAGATACCTATTTTAAATCGAGGCATCCGCCGATCTTTGCGGCGACAGATGGAGGTCGTGATATGGCAAGCAATCCCGTCGAAACGGCCGACCCGGTCGACGCAGCGGAGACCCCCGCTCTCGTCGATCATATCATCGGGCGCTATCACCGCGTGCACAGCCGGGAGCTTCCCGAACTCATCCAGATGGCGCAGCGCGTCGAGCAGGCGCATCAGGGCCACCCGGCGGTCCCTGCGGGGCTTGCCGCGTTGCTGAAACAGATGCTCGGCGAGCTGACCATCCATATGCAGAAGGAGGAACTGGTCCTTTTTCCGCAGATGAAGAAAGGCGGACGCCCCGAAATCGGCACGCCGATCATGGTGATGATGGCCGAGCATGACGATCACAGCGCCTTCCTGCGGGCGGTCGATGGCCTCACGCAGGGCCTGCAGATTCCGGAGGGCGGCTGCGGGACCTGGCGGGCCCTGTATGCGGGCCTGGCCAAGCTGTCGGCCGATCTGACCGACCATATCCATATCGAGAACGACATCCTGTTCCCCCGTTTCCTGGGGTCCGGGGCCTGACGACGGCGCGGCCGCAATCCGGAGCGCGCGCAGACCGCCCCGGATTGCTTCCCCCGGATCAGGTCGGGATATATACCCTTCAGGCAAGTAGGGAGTTGTTCCCCGGCGAAAGCCGGGGTCCATGCGGGGCAGCGCTGTGCCATCTGGACCCCGGCTTTCGCCGG
>NZ_MEFH01000024.1:0-16790 GCF_001725095.1 Sphingopyxis sp. SCN 67-31
CAGCGCAAGGCCATCTTCAACAAACCAGCATCATATTATCCGAAAAGGGGGTCCCTCTTCGACGCCGATCGGGGGTCCCTTTTGAACGCCGTTTGACAGCCCCCGCACCTTCCAGAGACCCTGCCGCCGGTCCTCGGCGAGACAGGCAAAGCCGTCGGCCTCGGCGATCCGTTCGATCGCGGCGCGCGGCACGCCGGCGCGGCGCCACACATCCTCGACACAATCATAGGGCACCCCGCCCCGAGCCCCCACAATCGCGGCGCCATGGACGTTCGCAAGGCTGCGAACCTGGCGGAAGCCAAGGCGCACGGCGCGATAGCGCCCTCCCCCATCCTCGAGCGTGCAGTCCCAATGGCTGTCGTTGATCGAGACCGGGCGCACCTCGACACCATGATTTCGCGCATCGCGCACGATCTGCGCGGGCGCATAGAAACCCATCGGCTGCGCGTTGAGCAATGCGGCGCAGAAGACATCGGGATGATGATGCTTCATCCAGCAGGACGCATAAGCGATCTTCGCGAAGCTCGCGGCATGGCTCTCGGGAAAGCCATAGGAACCGAAGCCCTCGATCTGCTTGAACGTCCGCTCGGCGAAATCCTTGGGATAGCCGCGCTCGACCATGCCGCCGACCAGCTTGTCATAGAAGTGCGATACCCCGCCTGTGAGCTTGAAGGTCGCCATCGCGCGGCGAAGCTGGTCGGCCTCGGCGGGCGTGAAGCCTGCGCCGACGATCGCGACCTTCATCGCTTGCTCCTGGAAGAGCGGCACGCCCAAGGTCTTCTCGAGCACCGCGCGCAGCTCGGGCTTGGGATATTCGGGCTTCTCGCGCCCCTCGCGCCGGCGAAGATAGGGATGGACCATATCGCCCTGGATCGGGCCGGGCCGGACGATCGCGACCTCGATCACGAGGTCGTAGAAGCATTTGGGCTTGATCCGCGGCAGCATCGACATCTGCGCGCGGCTTTCAATCTGGAAAACGCCGAGCGTATCGGCCTTCTGGATCATGCCATAAACACCAGGGTCATCGTCCTGCAGGTCGGCCATGCCGACCGAAATCCCCTTATGCTCGGCGAGCAGATTGAACGCCCGGTTCATGCAGCCAAGCATCCCGAGGCCAAGGACATCGACCTTCATGAACTTCAGGACGTCGATATCGTCCTTGTCCCATTCGATGATCTGGCGGTCTTCCATCCGCGCCGGCTCGATCGGCACGAGGTCGTCGAGCCGCTCCTCGGTCAGCACGAACCCGCCGGGATGTTGCGACAGATGCCTAGGCGTACCAATAAGTTGGCGCGCGAGATCGAGACATAGTCTCAGTCGATGATCGTCGGCGTTCAGATTCAATTCGGCGATCCGTTCCTCGGGAATGCCGTCCATCGACCAGCCCCAGACGAGGCCGGTCAGCATCTTGGTAAGATCGCGCGGCAGGCCGAGCGCCTTGCCGACCTCCGCAACGGCGCCGCGGGTGCGGTAGCGCGTGACCACGGCGGTCAGCGCAGAGCGATGGCGGCCGTAGGTCTCGTAGATCCACTGGATGATTTCCTCGCGCCGTTCATGCTCGAAATCGACATCGATATCGGGGGGCTCCTTGCGCTCGCCCGACACGAAGCGCTCGAAGAGCAGCTCATGCTTGATCGGATCGATCGAGGTGACCCCGAGCAGGAAACAGACGCAGCTGTTCGCCGCCGACCCGCGGCCCTGGCACAAGATCCCGCGCCGCCGGCTTTCGGCAACGATCGAATTTACTGTCAGGAAATACGGTGCGTAATCAAGCTCGCCGATCAATCGCAGCTCATGATCGATCTGTTGCCGGTAGGCAGGCGGTACGCCGCCCGGAAACATGCGCGCCGCTCCCTCCTCGGTCAGCGCCGCGAGCGCCTCCTGCGCCGTGCGGCCCGCCATCACCTGCTCATAGGGATATTGGTAGCGGATCTCGGCCAAATCGAAGCGGCATAGCGCCGCGATATCGGCGGTCGCCGCAATCGCGTCGGGAAAGAGCGCGAAGCGCCTTTCCATTTCTGCGGGAGATTTCAGCGCCCGGTCCATGAAACGCTCTCGCTTGAACCCGAGGGAGTCGACCGTCGTTTTCTCGCGGATCGCGGTCAGCACGTCCTGCAAGGGTCGGCGCTCGGGCGCGTGATAGAGGATGTCGCCGCAGGCGACGGCTCGCACGCCGGCGCCCTGCGCCAGATCGTCGAGCGCGCGCAGCCGCGCGTAATCGCCGGGTCGCCGGCGGAGGGCGAGGCCAAGAAAAGCGCGCGAGCCGAAGGCCTCGCGCAGCTCGGCAAGGTCGAGCCGCGCCCGCTCATCCGGGGCATCAGGCACCAAGATCGCGACGAGGCCTTGCGAACTGGCCGCGATATCGGGCCAGTCGAGCCAGCATTGCCCCTTGCCGCCACGCGCCTTGCCCAGCGACAGGAGGCGCGTCAGCCGCGACCAGGCGGGCCGATCGGTCGGATAGAGAAGGATCGAGCGACCATCGCGCAGGTCGACGCGGGTCCCGGCGATCAGCCGGACGCCCGTCGCCTCCTGCCCCGAAAGCCCGCGCACCATGCCCGCAACGCTGCCCCGGTCGCAAAGCCCGAGGGCCGAATGGCCGAGGTGCGCGGCGGCCGCGAACAGCTCTTCGGGCGAAGAGGCCCCCCGCAGGAAGGAAAAATGGCTCGTCGCCTGGAGCTCGACATAAGTCGTCATCCGAAGACGCCGTGCATGTACCAGCTCAGATCCCCGGTGTTGTCCTCGATGGCGTCGCCGCGGCGGAAGAGCCAGAAACGCTCGCCGCTTTCCGCCTCGACCCGGAAATAATCGCGCACCGCCCACATCTCGCCCGCGCGGCGCCACCATTCGCCGTGAATACGCTCGGGTCCATCGCCCGCGACCACCGCATAGCTCCGCCCGCGCCACGCGAAGCGGCGCGGCGGATGGTCGGGAAGCAGTGCCACCACCGCCGACAGGCGCTCGGGCCGCGCGAGCATCCGGACGGGGCGCGGCCACGCCGGCCAGCCGCCAGGCTTGGCCAGCGGGCCCGCGCGCCCGATCGCGCGTTCGGGCACGTCGCTCTCGAGGCCGCGCAACCGGAACAGCGCACCTTCGCCCGCCCGGCCCGCAAGCCGGTCGACGAGCGGCGCAAGATCGGGCGCGCGGGGCTCGCCGCCGAGCGCAGCGCCAAGCGCCACCGGCGCGAGGCGTTCAACCGCGGGCGCCGCAAGCGTCATCGCCTCGATCCCAAGCCCCGGCTCGATCCGATCGATCCTGAGCCGGAACAGGCGCAAGAGATGCGCGGCGTCGCGCGTCGCCCGCGCCGTCCCGACCGTCACGACCTGCTTCGCCGCATCGACCCGCTCGCACGTCAGCACTGCCGACCGCAGCCCGTGTCCATCGCGCTCGAGCATCCCGGTCAAATCGGCCAGCAGGTCGGCGATCACCTGCTCGATCGCCTCGGCGGTCCCGATCGGCTCGAGCAATCGCCGCTCCGCGCATGGAATATCGAACAGCAAGACCGGAGCGATCGGCTCGGGCACGAACCCACGCGCCTGGTCGAGCCGCTCGACCGCAGCACGGCCGAGCCGCCGCGCCAGCGGCGCGCGCGGCATCGCATAAAGGTCGGCGACCCGCTCGATCCCGAACCGCGCCGCGGCAGCGAGCGCCTCCGGCGCAAGCCGGAGCGCCGCCAGCGGCAAAGGAGCCAGCGCCTCCCCCTCTCTCCCTTCCGGCAGGACCAGGACGTCGCTGCCGCCGTAGCGCGCGAGCGCGTGCGCGGCGCCGGGCGTGCCGGCGATCGCGACACGCGCGCTGACGCCGAGACGCTTCAGAAAACCACGCAGACGCGCAGCGAAGCGCGCCTCGCCGCCGAACAAATGGCTCGCGCCGGTGAGATCGAGCCAGAGACCGTCGCTCCCCGACACCGCAGCGCTCGGTGTCCAGTGGCGCGCCGCGTGCAAGGCGAGCCGGGCGAGCCATGCCGCGTCGGCGGCCGGGGCAGCGTCCAGCACATCGAGGTCGGTGACGAGCGCCCGCGCATGCGCGGCTGCCATTCCGATCGCAAGGCCGAGATCCAGCGCAATCGGACAGGCTGCCGTCACAATTTCGCGTTGCCCGGTGCGCGCGATCAGGATCGTCGGACGAGCGCCCCACATGGGCGGCACCGGCACGATGGAGCCACCGCCGCCACCATCGTCCGAACGCAGGCTGCGAAAAACCGCCGCAGCCGGCTCGCTACGCCGCCCGAGCTCGCGCATCGTCGGTCGCTGATGCGCTGGAAGCGTGTCGATCGCGGCTGTCGTTCCCTTGTCTTGCGCCCAGCGCGCGCCGGGACGCCAGCCGCCGCCCCGCGGCACCGAGCAGGCACCGGGATTGTCGTCGACGGGTTCGGGGAAGCGCGGGGCGGCCCGCGCCCGGTCAGGCGGCGCGTTCGATCGCGTCGGATTCCGCTCTGCCATCCGCAGGCGCTCGTCCCGGCGAAGCCGTTCGATCGCGAGTTGCGGAAGGTAGAGCGAGGCGACCCTGGTCATCGCACGCCTCCAGTTCGAGGGAGAAAGGCGGCCCGCCGCGCTGACGGACGAGCTCGACAGCCCATCGCCCGCGCCCGACGCCGGGCGTCGCCAGACGCCGCGACGGCAGCGTCCCGATACGCCACCGCGTCATCGCGAGCGACGGATCGGCGAGCGGACATTGGCCGTAGCGGCGATAGCGCCGGTAGAGCAGCATTGGCGTCTTGCCGTCGGAGGCGGCCAGCTGAAGCCGCCGCGTCGACGTCTGGTCGGCCGCCTTGACCTCGGCGACGACGCAGGACAGCGCGCCGTCGCGCAGCGCATCCTCGCACATCATGAGGAGATCGCGGTCGTCCTTGCCCTGCGCGTAGAGGATGCGATCGGGTCCGAGGCCCGCCTGTTCGAGCGCCGGCGCATAGAGATCGAAGCGCGTAAGGGCCCAGAGCACCGAGACATCGGGCGCCGCTGCAAATCGCGCGGCAATTCCAGCGGTGAACAAGGTAGCAGCGGCATCGTCGCTCCAGCTCGCCGACGCGCCCGCAACCTCGTGCAGCCCGGCGCCGTCGAGCCCGCCGCCCGCGAGGCTATGGTCGAGCGGGCCGATCCCGAACGGCAGCACCGGCCCGCGCGCCGCGGCGACGCGCGCGACCGCCTCGCGAAGCGTCGCGATTTGTTCGGCCGAGGGCCGAGACGAGAGAGAGGGCGCTACAGTCATGGGGCAACATCGCTTCAAATGTTCTCCTTATGTTCTCGCGAGTCGGGCCGTTCGTCAAGCGCGCTGCGCAAAGCCGCCGGAAAGCGCCGTTCAGGCTGCGTCCGGCGTCAGCTTCTTGAGGGTACGCGAGTCGCGTTCGCCGCCGAACCAGCGATCGAGCGCCGCCGCGAACAGCCGTTCGCCGCTCACCGATTCGAAGAGAGTGAGCGATGACCGGAGCTTTGTCGCATCGGTCTCCCCGAATACGCCGACGGGATCGCTCCCGGTCAGGTCCTGGAGCGCGCCAACGCACTCGCGGTAGCGCGCGCCGAGTAGCGGATGATCGAGATATGCCCGCGCCTCCTCTGCTCCGGCAATACCGTAGAGCTGCGCCATCGCGCTGCGCCCGAGGCCCGCAAGCTGCGGGAAGATGAACCACATCCAGTGCGTGCGTTTGCGCCCGCGCCGGATTTCGTCGAGTGCGCGCGGGTAGATCTGCTCCTGCGCCTTCACGAACAGTTCGAAGCCTTCGGCGTTGGTCATCGTCATAGCGCGAGCGCCCCCTGCGCCGGCGGCTTGCCGTAGACCTGGCTCACCTCGAGCATCCCCGCTGGTAACCACTGCAGAACATCCTCTGCCGGCACACGCGGATCGAGCCAGGCCGCCCATTTGTCGCGGGGCAGCGGAATGATCTGGCGGTGGTGATAGGGCGCGATGTCTGGACCGGCATCCATCGTCAGTAGGCTGAAGGCTTCGCCGACATGAGCATCGCGCCAGATGCCCGCCATGCAGAACCAGCGATGCTCCTTCATCGTGAAGAGCCATTTATCGAGGCGCTTCTGCGACGGGTCGGTCGGATCGGTGAATTCGTAGAAGCCGTCGCACAGAACGAGGCAGCGCTCGGTGCCGAGGTCGCGCCGTTCGGAGCGGACATTATAGACGGGCTTGCCGCCCTGCCCCGGCCAGCTCCATCGCCGGTTCACCAGTTCGCCGATGGCATCGCCGTCGCTCGCCTTCACGATCGGCGCCATGTCGGTGATTCGCACATCCTCGCGCGACGGCACATTGGGCGCGCCTTCGGGCATTTTGATCTTGATCTGGAGATCGTCGAAGTCCTCCATGATCGAAGCAACGTCGACTTCCAGCCTGTAATCGTTACACATTCCCACGCAGCCCCTGATGCTTGCGACTCAAACTCGTTCCCATTATGTTCCAACCATGAGCACGGCGCCAACCCCATTCGATCCCGATGCCCCGGACGGCGCCCGCCGTGCGCTCATAAGACGCAATCCGGAGGATGAAAGCGAGCTAGAAATGGTCGAGGCGGTCTGGGGAAGCGATCCGCGCTTTTCCGACGGCATCAACTACCGCTTCGTCCGCTCGGAGGGCCGAGCCTTCCCGAAGCGACGCTGCCTGATCCCGGCGTCCGAGTTCCGGATGGGAACGGGCGATCACCGCTACCGGGTGACGCTCGACAGTGGCAATTTCTTCTACCTAGCGGCGATCTGGGATCCGCCGCTCGCCAACTGGCCCCTCTCCTACCGGATCCTCACCATAGCCGCGGGCGCCGATGTCATCCCCTATCAGCATCGCCATGGCGTCATCATCCAGCGCCGCGACGTGATGCACTGGCTCGACGGGACGCTGCCGAACGAAGTGCTGATCGAAGAGCCGCCCAGACACACGCTGTTCGTCGAGCCGCTGCGCGCGCAGACCGAGCTTCCGCTTTAGACAGCAATGCCCCCCGGCCCGAAGGGCCGAATGAAAAACGCGCTCTTGGCGAGCCCGCAGCGGCGCGGCGTGTGCGCAGACGGAAGGGTAGGTCTTGGCGCAGCCAGGACCGCGGCAGCGCGCCAGCGCTGTCCACCCGCCCGGGTGCGTGCGCCCGCGCCGCAAGGAAAGCGAGCCCAAGTGCGCTCGCGCGGCGAAAACAATGCTGCGACCCCTGGCCGGAGCCTGCGAGGCCAGAGCGCGCTCATCAAATGCCGCGCTCGACGTGCCGCCGCGCGGCCGTCCCGCCGGTCCTGCCGGCGGGACGTACCGGCTCAGCCGTTCAGGCGATCCTTGACCGCCTTGGCTGCGCCGAAGCCGAGCTTCTTCTTGGCTGCGATCTGCATGGTCTCGCCGGTCGCCGGGTTGCGGCCTTCGCGCGCGGCCGAGGTCGAGACCTTGAACTTGCCGAAGCCGCTGACCGACACTTCTTCACCCTTGGCAGCGGCGTCCGCGATCGCCGCAAAAACGGCATCGACGGCCTTCTTGCCCTCGGCCTTGCTCACTCCGAGCGACGCGGCGACGCTGTCCGACAGTTCGGCATGGTTCATGTAATATCTCCTTGTGCGACCGGAGAATCCCGGCCGGGCGGGCGCTCTAGCGCCGGCCGCGGTGCGATACCATGTGTGCGGCAGCAAGAGACGGCAAAGACAGGCGCCGATCTGACCAAAGCCGTCCGGCCCGGTCACGAGCAGAATTTTCAAAAAGCAAGCTGACCGGGGAACCAATCCACAAGCACGAGCGTTTCTTCAACCTGTCCAGACGAAAGAATGGCAGAATTTGATCGGCATCTTCGATGCGGTCTAGGCAAGCCCCGCTGCAGAGATGCAGCGGGGCTTACTGCTTCCTCTCCGGCTTGCCGCGCCCTGCCAAACCATCGCACCCATATGCCGGACCGCGACCGCGAAAGACGGACTAGCGAGCGAAGGCCTCTGCCACGAATTCACGGCCCAGCCGAAGTCCGACCGGATCCACCGAGTGCGCTACGCCGTAGGAGATGTGCGTCGTGACATCGACGCCGAGACGCTTGAGCTCGCTCTCCGACATGTGCAGCGCCGCGATCGGTACCACTGGATCGGCAGTGCCGTGCACCAAAAGGACTGGCGGCTTCGGGAGTTCGCCATGACGGAGGTCGAGCGTCCCTGCGAGCATGCCGGAATAACCGACGACGGCCGCAACCGCTCGTGGTCGCCGCAAAGCGACATGCAGTCCCATCATCGTCCCCTGGCTGAACCCGACGATGGCGAGATCGCTCTCGCACAGGCCATATTGCGCGAGTTTGCGGTCGATGAAGGCGTCGATCGCCGGCGCGGCCGAAGCCGCGCCCGCTGCGAGCGCGGACGGCGCGAAGCCGGAAAGCCCCCACCATTGATAGCCCGCGCCCATCATGCCGCAGCGCTCCGGTGCGTGCGGGGCAAGAAACAAGGTGTCGGGCATGGCGTCTTGCCACTGCGGCGCCAGCGAGATCATGTCCGTCCCGCTCGACCCGAAGCCGTGCAATAACAAAACGAGCTTCTTTGGAGCACACCCGGACCGGGGCTGCAAACTGGCTCCATTCACGATCTTCAAATGCAGGTGCCTTTCAACCCGTCCCAAGTCCATTTGGGTATGAGCAGGCCTGGCGGCAACCGTTCCGCACGATTGCACGCTTTATGATATTCTCCCCGAATGAAGACCTGCCTCGAACGAGTCGCTCGCGCGCTTTGCGAACTGGATGCCAATCCACCCGATGCGACGATGGACGGCAAACCGCTTTGGCAGGATTATCTGCCGGAGGCTCGGGCGGCAATCATGGCGCTGCGCGAACCGGACGCTGCCATGATCGAAACTGGCACGCGGAAAGCGGCCGAGGGACAGAAGGACGACCTCGCCAGCATCTATCGAACCATGATCGATACCGCGATGGAAGGTGCGCCCAACGCCAATCGGAGCGTGACGGCGCACATACCCTAGTGGCCGTTGCACGAACCGCTCCGCGGATTGGTGCTAGCCTCGATGTAAAGCGGCCCAGCGATCGCCGCACCTGATTGAACGCCGGCTGCCGCAGGCAGACCCTTTCGGCTCCTTTACCTGAGGAGTCGAACGATGAACGAGCTTATCCAGATTGGCCCGATCAGCCCGCTGCGCCAGCGCCTGATCGACGACATGACCATGCGCCGCTTCTCGAAGGAGACGCAGCGTAATTATCTTCGCGACGTCGGACGGTTCGCGACCTGGCTAGGGCGCTCGCCCCACACCGCGAGCGCGGAGGATGTCCGGCAGTTCCAGATCGAGCAGCAAGAGGCGGGCGTCCCGGCGCCAACGATGAACAGCATCGTCGGCGCGCTGAGGTTCTTCTTCACGCATACGCTCGATCGCCCCGATCTCGCGCGTAAGCTCGTCCGGACCAGGCAGGTTCGCAAGATCCCAGTCGTTCTGACCATGGCCGAGGTGAAGCGGCTGCTCGATGCGACCCGCACCCTCAAGCACCAGGCCGCGCTGTCGGTCGCCTATGGCGCAGGCTTGCGCGTCGCCGAGGTATCGGCGCTGAAGGTCAGCGATGTCGACAGCAAGCGCATGCTGCTCAGGATCGAGCGCGGCAAAGGCGGCCGCTACCGCAACGCTATGCTGCCCGAAGGCCTGCTCCTGTTGCTGCGCGACTGGTGGCGTGCCGGACGGCAACAAGGCATCCTCGTTCCCGATGGCTGGCTCTTCCCGGGCCAGAGCGCTTCGGCGCCGATCAGCACGCGCCAGCTCTATCGGATCGTCGTCGAGGCAGCCGAGGCCGCGGATATCGACAAGCGTGTCGGACCGCACACCCTGCGCCACAGCTTCGCCACGCACTTGCTCGAGGATGGCGTCG
Organism: Sphingopyxis sp. SCN 67-31; assembly: GCF_001725095.1. Lineage (NCBI taxonomy): Bacteria > Pseudomonadati > Pseudomonadota > Alphaproteobacteria > Sphingomonadales > Sphingopyxidaceae > Sphingopyxis > Sphingopyxis sp. SCN 67-31. The sequence continues at coordinate 9,797 of NZ_MEFH01000024.1, forward strand.
ATATCCGCGTCATCCAGGTGTTGCTCGGTCATTCCGCACTCAACACCACCGCCTTTTACACGAAGGTCACAACGAAGACGATGCGCGCGGTGACCAGCCCGCTCGACCGGCTCGCGCTGGTCGCGCCGGACGAAGAGGCGTCTGACGGCTGAAGCGATGCGCGCCTCTCTCGAGGTCGCCGACATCTTCCGTGCCGCGGGGCCTGCCTATCGCATGGCCCATGCCGGGCACCTCAGCCTGCATCAGCTCAAGATCATGTCGGCGATCGAGCATTGCCGCACCGCCGCGCTCGGCGGTCATGTCGAGGCCTGTACCGACTGCGGGCACTGGCGGATCGCCTATAACAGCTGCCGCAACCGGCACTGCCCCAGGTGCCAGGGCGCCGCCGCGCGCAGCTGGCTCGAAGCGCGCGAGGCCGACCTGCTCCCGGTCGGCTATTTCCACGTCGTGTTCACGCTCCCCGCCGAGGTCGCCGCGATCGCCTTTCACAACAAGGCGCTCGTCTACGACCTCCTGTTCAAGACCGCCGCCGATACGATGCTGACCATCGCCGCCGACCCCAGGCACCTCGGCGCCCGGATCGGCATCACCGCCGTCCTCCACACCTGGGGCTCGGCGCTGACCCATCATCCCCATATCCACATGATCGTGCCCGGCGGCGGCATCTCCCGCGATGGAACGCGCTGGATATCCGCACGCCCCGCCTTCTTGCTCCCGGTTCGCGTTCTCGGCGCGCTCTTCCGCCGCCTGTTCCTCACCCGGCTGCGCGCCCTCCATGACCGCGGGCAGCTCGCCTTCTTCGGCACCATGTCCCACCTTGCCGAGCGACGCGCGTTCCTGCGGCACCTCTCGCCGGTCCGCAAGAAGCGCTGGGTCGTCTATGCCAAGCCGCCGTTCGCCGGGCCCGAGGCGGTGCTCGCTTACCTCGCGCGCTACACCCACCGGGTCGCCATATCGAACAGTCGCCTTCTCCAGTTCGACGAGGAAGGCGTCACCTTCCGCTACAAGGATTACCGCAAGTCCGGCGCCGGACGGCAGCAGGTCATGACCCTCGCCGCCGACGAGTTCATCCGCCGCTTCCTCCTCCACGCCCTGCCGCGCGGGTTCCATCGGATCCGCCACTATGGCCTCCTCGCCAGCGCACGCCGCAAGGATCATCTCGAACGCGCGCGCCGCCTGCTCAACGTCGCGCCGCCACCGGCCGACGAACCGACCGATGATGCAGAGCCCCGGCCGACCTGTCCGTGCTGCGGCGGCACGATGATCATCATCGAGGTCTTCGAGCGCCGCAATCAGCCTCGCGCGCCGCCCCAGCCGGCGGTCTCATCCGGGACACCTGCGCCGTGACCCGGCACGACCTGGCACCGACACGATCCAGCGCACACCCGCGCCTGGAAGCGAACCCGCTCGCGCCGACGCTGCCCAAAAGCAGACGCCGCACTGTCAAAATCGGCCCGTCCGCTTTTGCACGTCCGCTTTTGCGATCTAAATTCAGACGGTCCGATCTCAGATACGTCCGATTTTGGGCAGCAACGTCCAGCACCATGACCTGCGCAAAACAGCTTTCCCCATAGCTCAGCCCATGACCACCGCGGTTCGGGCACCGAAGACTTTCCGACGCCTGGCGGCGTCTGAAACTCTCAACGGAACCCGACTGTCTGCTTTCGGGGACTAAACAAAGAGAGCGGACGTTCCGAGGCAATCCAGAGCGCTCGCTCTCTAGGATACCGAGATTTGATCGTTAGACTTCGATGCCTTCCGCCAGAGTCAACGCATCTTCAACATCGACGCCGAGGTATCTCACCGTGTTTTCAATCTTTGTGTGACCGAGCAGAATCTGCACGGCACGCAGATTCCCAGTCGCCTTATAGATGATCGACGCCTTCGTTCTGCGTAGAGAGTGCGTCCCGTAATCTTCGCTTCGAAGGCCAACCGCCGTGACCCATTCGTCGACGAGACGCGCATACTGACGCGTGCTCATATGAGCAGAGTGGTCGACCCGGCTGGGGAATGCAAAATCCTCGATTGATCCACCACGCCGCTCAAGCCATGCCAAGAGGCTCCCGCGAGCATCCGACATGATTTCGAATTGAACTGGTCGATTGGTCTTTTGCTGGATCACCATCGCCCGCGTTCTCAACTCACCGCCGGCGACGAGATCACCGATCTTGATCTTCACAAGATCGCAGCCCCGCAACTTGCTGTCGATTGCGAGATCGAACAGCGCCCGATCTCGAAGCCGATGCTCTCGATCCAAGTGGAAGCGAATTGCCCAAATCTGCTGTGGTTTTAACGGCCGCTTTGCACCTACCTTTCGACCGGCATTCCACGCCGGTCGTGGAGGTAAATAGTCGAATTCTGACCTACCCATGATCGTTCTCCTATGGCCAAAATGGCCAAAAAGAGAAACGCACGGATGGAGGCGATTGGCTGGTTGGAGACTGTCCGCTTTTAGCGGCACACCAAAGAGAGCGGACGTTCCACAGCGTTCGAACGGCGTGGAAGTCCGCGACGGCGGGCTCCTCGCTGCTCGTCGTTACATCCGTAGATCTCGTTCCGAACCGGAATGCAGGAAGCCAAGTTTAGAACCGGGGAAGCGAGAGCAAAGCGACGGGCGGAAAACCTCCGCTTGTTATCGTCAGATAATAGCGTCGCGACGAGCCTTGCTCCCTGGCGATCACATCGACCTCTTCATTCTGAAACCACACCCAGAAACGGTGGGTGCGGCATTGATCCAGTCGACGATCTGATCGGCGAGGAACAGGCTTTCGCCGACCTTGACCGCGGCGATATAATGCGTACGGCCATTGCCGGTACCTTCACGGACGGCGATAATCTCATAATCAGCCATATGTTGAAGTTCGATCCTCTTGCGCGGGACGATTAGTAGCGGACTGGAACGATGCGGATCCGATCAATCGCCCCAGGGGACGCTCGCGACCGGGCAAGAGCCGCAGTCCGTAGTTCGTCGAGAGTGAGAGCGTCATAGCCGTTTTCGTCCGGTTGCATGGGAAGATCGGTTTCGATGACCATGATGACCTTTCGCGCAAGGCCATCGATTTCCCACTCGAACCAGCAGCGCACGATATGGTTGGCACCTTCGCGATCAGCCTCCATTGGGCGCATCCCGAACAAGGGACCGCGCGCGGAGCTCCCGCTCGACGCTGGCATAGCCGTCCTCGCTTTGCGTCGCGATGGCGATGGGCCGCCCGCTCAGAATTGCGTCTTCGGTGTTGAGAAAGTCGAGCGCAGCGTCGCGACCGCCGAGCAGTTGGAACGCCAGAGCGCTGATGGCGCCTTGCCGCTGAGCATCATCCGGCGCAAGCGGCGTGACGTTACGATTTCGCCGAAACGGGTTTGTACGCGCGCTCGCCGATGTGATGCTGGACTTGTCTTGGTCAGGCGTCATTGGCCTGCCTCCCTTCCGTCCCGCCCCCGGCACGCTGGCGCCGAAGCGCGGCGCGGGCGTCGTCGATATTCGAGTATCGGAATGACCCGACCCGAAACTGTTCCACATATGTGTGGACGATCCCCTCTTCCGATTGCGATCGGAATGGCTGGAACTGCACTGCATCGCCGCCATGCAAATCGGTCGAGGGAGACAGCTTCGCGGCAAGCGAAGCCAGCTTGTCCTCATCGAGGCCAAGCGCGCGGTAGATGTCACGTCCGATGATCCAGATATCCTCCTGAACCTCGGCAAGCCGACCAACAATGTCATCAAGGCCGAAGGAGGTTCTTTCCTCCTCGGTCATCGCGAGCGCCTCGTTGACGAGCAATTCAGCGATCAGCGTGTCGCCAACGAAAACGGGATAACCGGTCGCAGAGTCGGACACCGGCGGGTCGGCCTTCGGCCCGCCAGGCGCATGCTCCGTCACAGCAGCAAAACCATCCGCCAGACCGCGGCGTTCGCGATATTCGTTGATCCGCTTCGCATAATAGCGCGGCAAGTCGAAGCTTGGCAGCAAATGGCCGTCGCGCCGCGCCTGGCTTACCGCCATGAGGGCCATCTGGTGATGATAGAGAAGTTGGTTGAGATCCATGCCTGCTCCCTTTGCGGGAGCGCGATTGTCTCTCAGTCACCTGCATGCAATGCTAAGCAGGCGATAGCCTTATGTGGGCATGCAAATGCCGCTTTGCAAGCTATACGCATATCGAACTGTCTTGGCGTCGCGCAAAAGCGAGAGTCGCGCGCGTGGCAGTCGCGCATCGAAACCCTGTTCCCGGCATCATATTGGCCGATTCCGACAAGACCCAAGGAAAACCTTGATTTTTTAGGATCATTGGTCCATAGGCAACGGGCTAACGTCGCCTGCGACGGAAATTTGATGCCCCAAAGGGGTCGATTCTTCCCTTCTCACGCTTCCAGCTCTGCCGGTGCTTTTGCCGGCGGGTACCCTGTTTTCGTGAAAGGAAACATCCATGCCGGTCGGCAACGTCAAATTCTTCAACAGCGACAAGGGCTATGGCTTCATCGCAGCCGCGGATGGTTCGGGTGATGCCTTCGTCCATATCTCCGCGGTCGAGCGCGCCGGGATGGCGACACTGAATAAGGACCAGCGCCTGAACTACGAACTCGAGACCGGGCGTGACGGCAAGGTTTCGGCCGTAAACCTCGAAGCAGCCTGACGCTTCGAGTGGCCAAGGAAGAGGTCCTCACTTTCGAGGGCATGATCGACGAGATTCTGCCCGACGGGCGCTTTCGCGTCGAACTCGAAAATGGCCACCGGCTGATCGCCTACACGGCCGGACGGATGCGGCGTTTCCGCATCCGCTCGGTGGTGGGCGATGCCGTGCGCGTCGAAATGACGCCCTATGATCTGACCAAGGGCCGCATCGTCTATTGACGCTTGCAATCAAGAAGACGAACAGGTGCCAGAATAATGTTCACCCCGGTCTTACAGGTCTTCCACTGGCAGCAAAGCCGATGCGCTTCCTCCCGGAAGCGCGGTGCTCGCCGACGCTATCGCGCCGCGAACTCCGACGCCCCATCGCCGACATGATCGACTGATCGAAAGGACCCCACCATGGCCGCTACAGCAACAAGCATTCATTATCGCGAGCAGGCCGAACGGTGCGAGGCCGAAGCCGCCGCGGCCGAACTGACCCAGGTGCGCGATCGCAACCTCCGCTCGGCCGCCGCCTGGCACGCCATGGCGGCTCGTCAACAGAAGTCCGAAAAAGCGCGAGCCGAAAGGGACCATCTCGCGAACGAGGTACGAAAGCAATGTCTCGCATGAGCTTCCATCGACAGCCAGATGTAGCAGAGGGAGCGGACCCCCGATAAATTGCAGGACCGCCCAGCAAATATTGGATCGCGAGATTGCCAAGTCCGATGCCATGATGACCGGCGCCAGGAACGGTTGTCGCTAGCGAGCGATTGAGGCGTACAGGTTTGCCGAAGGAGAATGGTGTTGGCCGCAATCGGCATAATGCAAGGGCTCAGCTCCTTTCAGAAGGAGGCGATCGTCGCAGTCGGGGATTATGGCGAGATCGGTTTGTGGGCGGGAAGCCCGCTGGTTAACTGGATTGCCTTGGGATCGTTGATGGGCTCGCCCTTGGTGGAACTTGTGCCCGGCCATCGACAGATGAAGCGGCTCACGCCCCTTGGTCGAAAGGTCCGATCGCTCATCAAGATGAGCTGATGCAGGATGAACAGATCATCGCGCGAAGGCCCGCTGGCCGCGGGCCAGATATCGGGACCCGCTCGAGACATGACGAAGGCCGATATTGTTGGTACCCGGCCCTTACAATACATCCCCGGTTACTTATATACGACAAGTGCCAATGGTCCCGATTGCATTGCAATGCAGCAGGCCATCTGTCGGGCATTGTCTCCTATCGATCAGAATGATTTTGATTGGGATTTCCGGGACAGGAAAATGATCGCGATTCCGGTGAGCTGACAGCCCGGGTCGACGATCCGAAAGGCACGCCTCATGATCGGTTATTTCATCCTCCTCCACCGCTTTCCCGATCAGTTCAAACGGATGTTTCGTGCCATCTATGCGCCCGGAAACAGCTATGTGATCCATGTCGACAAAGGATCGGGGCCGGAGTTTGCCGCCGACATCGCCGACTTCCTGAAGCCGTACCAAGGTGTCGCCATGATCGAATCGAAGCAGGCGCTTTGGGGTGGTTACAGCCTCGTCGACGCAGAGTTGCGAGGAATGAAAAAGCTGCTGAAGATGAATCGCGGCTGGACCCATTATATCAACCTCAGCGGGCAGGATTTCCCGCTGAAGTCCCAAGCCTATATCCGCGACTTTCTGCGCGCCCATCCCCGCCGCCAGTTTATTCGTGCTCTTGACCAGCGGAAGATGCGGCCGGACACCATGAATCGCGTAAGCCATATCTTTGTCGAAGCGCTGGGGCGTATGTTCTTTACCCGCCTTCCGCGCCCCTTCCTGAAGGACGCGACGCCCTATATCGGCACGCAGTGGAAAGCCGTGACGCGCAGCTTCTGCCATTTTGCCGTCCATCATCCGAGCGCCGAACGCTTCAAGACATTCTATCGGCGCAGTTTCATCCCGGACGAAGCCTTTTTCCAGACGCTGATGATGAACAGCCGCGCACTGGGCGAAGTGATGAACGACGATCTGCGTACAATCGACTGGGTCCCCGATGGCGACATCAAGCTGCGCCCGCGCACCTTTGTCGCGGCCGATGCGTTGCGGCTGACGCTGAGCCCAGACCTGTTCGCGCGCAAGTTCGATGCCGGGGAAGATGCGACAATCTTTGATCTGCTCGAGGCCCACCTGAAGACGCCCGCAGCGAACGTCTATGCGAGTGATCCAGCGGCACCGCCTCCCACGCCGGCGCACGCAGACGCCTGAAAGATCGGGGAGTGAGGCAACGGACCGAACGCGTTCCATTGCGATCGGCAAGAATGCCGTTCTGGCCGTTTGCTACCTGACCGCTTTCAAGCGAAGATCTGCGAAAGCAGCCTTTCGCAACTTGCTCCTGCGGCGCGACGAATAAAATGCGGCATTAATGG
>NZ_MEFH01000025.1:0-12921 GCF_001725095.1 Sphingopyxis sp. SCN 67-31
ATAGACGATGCGGCCCTTGGTCAGATCATAGGGCGTCATTTCGACGCGCACGGCATCGCCCACCACCGAGCGGATGCGGAAACGCCGCATCCGTCCGGCGGTGTAGGCAATGAGCCGGTGGCCATTCTCGAGTTCGACGCGAAAGCGCCCGTCGGGCAGGATCTCGTCGATCATCCCGTCAAGGGTAAGAAGCTCTTCCTTGGCCACCCGGCGCGTCAGGCCGCTTCGAGATTCACGGCCGAAACCTTGCCGTCACGGCCGGTTTCGAGGTCGTAGCTGAGGCGCTGGTCCTTGTTCAGCGTCGCCATCCCGGCGCGCTCGACGGCGGTGACATGGACGAAGCTGTCGCCCGAGCCATCCGCGGCTGCGATGAAGCCATAGCCCTTGTCGCTGTTGAAGAATTTGACGTTGCCGATCGGCATGGATGTTTCCTTTCACGAAAACAGGGTATCCGCCGGCAAAAGCACCGGCAGAGCTGGAAGCGTGAGAAGGGAAGAAGCGACCCCCCGCGGGGGCATCAAATTTCCGTCGCAGGCGACGTTAGCGATCTGCATATAAGTCACCGATCGCAAAAAATCAAGGTATTCCTTGGCTTTCAGTTTGTCGACAAATAGTCGGCCGAGAGCAGGAGGTCGATGCTCGCCCAGGCGCCTGAGGTTCGATCAGGACCCTTCGACATGCATATGGCTTGTAATGCAGCATCCGGAAGCCCACATAAGGCTATCGCCGGCTTGGCACTGCATGCCGGTGACTGAGAGACAATCGCGCTCCCGCAAAAGGGAGCAGACATGGATCTCAACCAACTTCTCTATCATCACCAGATGGCGCTCATGGCGGTGAGCCAGGCCCGGCGCGACGGTCACTTGCTTCCGAACTTCGATCTGCCCGGCTATTATGCGAAGCGGATCAACGAGTATCGCGAGCGCCGTGGCCTGGCGGACGGCTTTGCAGCGGTTATCGCGCCGGAACATGTTGGTCCGAAGGCTGACCCACCTGTTTCTGGGGCGGCAACCGACTACCCGGTTTTCCTAGGCGACACGCTGATTGCCGAGTTGCTCGTCAACGAGGCGCTGGCGATGACCGAGGAGGAAAGGGCGGCCTTCGGTTTGGAGGATGTCGTCGGCCGGCTTGCCGTGGTTCAGGAGGATATCTGGGTTATCGGACGCGACATCTACCGCGCGCTTGGTCTCGACGAGGATAAACTGGCCGCGCTTGCGGCCAGGTTGTCCGCCTTGCCTGATTTGCATCCACCTGATGCGGTGCATCTCCAGCCGTTTCGGTCGCTATCGGAAGCCGGCATCGTCCACACATATGTGGAACAGTTCCGGGTCGGGCCATTCCGATATTCGAATATCGACGACGCGCGTGCCGCGCTCCGGCGCCAAAGTTCCGGCAGTGGAGCGGAAGGAGAGCAAGCCAATGACGCCTGAGCAGGATAAGCCGCGCACCGCTTTGGCGAGCGCGCGTACAAACCCGTTTCGGCGAAGTCGCAAGGTCATACCCCTTGCGCCGGAGGATGCGCAGCGGCAAGGCGCGATCAGCGCGCTTGCATTCCAACTGCTTGGCGGACGCGACGCGGCGCTCGACTTTCTCAACACCGAAGACACTATTCTGAGCGGGCGTCCCATCGCGGTCGCGACGCGAAGCGAGGCCGGCTATGCAAGCGTCGAGCGCGAGCTTCGCGCACGATCCCTTGTCCGGGATGCGCCGCATGGAGGATGATCGAGCAGGTGCCAATCACATCGTCCGCTGCTGGTTCGAGTGGGAGATCGACGGCCTTGCGCGAAAGGTCATTCTTGTCGTCGAAACCGATCTTCCCATGCAGCCCGACGAAAACGGCTATGAAGTCATCGCTCTCGATGAGCTTCGCGCCGCTGCCATCGCCCGGTCGCGAGCGTCCCCTGGCGCTATCGACCGGATCCGCATCGTTCCGGTTCGCTACTAGCTGGCCCGCGAAAGAGGATCGGACGTCACGATATGGCCGACTATGAGATTATCGCCGTCCGCGAAGGTGCCGGTAATGGCCGGACGCATCATATCGCCGCGGTGAAGGTGGGCGAGAGCCTGTTTCTCGCCGATCAGATCGTCGACTGGATCAACGCGGAGACGCATCGCTTCTGGGTGTGGTTTCAGAATGAACAGATTGATGTGATCGCCAGGGAGCAAGGTTCGTCGCGGCGCTATTACCTGACCATAAAAAGCGGGGCTTTTCCGCCCGTTGCCTTGCTCTCGCTGCCCCGTTTTTAAGTTTGGAATTTCAGTTTCGGTCCGTAACCGGTTCAACGGCAGCAACGGGAAACAGCGAGGCTTAAATCAGGACTCGTGTATCGATCGAACGCATCGATCGAACGGTTTTCCGTCGGCCATGTTGGCCGAGGGAATTGAAGCCTGACCGACAGCGAACGCATCACATGAACTGGAGCGAACGCTTGGGCAGCCCGAACGTCCGCTCTCGCTGTTTGGAGCCTCAAAGCTGGCTGGCTGCAAGCGGCCAACCGGCTTGACCCATGCGTTTCCCTTTTTGGCCATTTTGGCCATAGGAGAACGATCATGGGTAGGTCAGAATTCGACTATTTACCTCCACGACCGGCGTGGAATGCCGGTCGAAAGGTTGGCGCAAAGCGGCCGTTAAAACCACGGCAGATTTGGGCTATTCGCTTTCACCTGGATCGAGAGCATCGGCTTCGAGACAGGGCACTTTTCGATCTTGCGATCGACAGCAAACTGAGAGGCTGCGATCTGGTGAAGATCAGGATCGGCGACCTTGTCGCCGGCGGTGAGTTGAGAACACGGGCGATGGTGATTCAGCAAAAGACCGGTCGACCAGTTCAGTTCGAGATCATGTCGGATGCTCGTGGAAGCCTCTTGGCATGGCTTGAGCGGCGCGGTGGATCGATCGAGGATTTTGCGTTTCCCAGCCGGATCGACCACTCTGCCCATATGAGCACGCGTCAATATGCGCGTCTCGTCGACGAATGGGTAACGGCGGTTGGCCTTCGAAGCGAAGATTACGGGACGCACTCTCTACGCAGAACGAAGGCGTCGATCATTTACAAGGCAACCGGCAACCTACGTGCCGTCCAAATTCTGCTCGGTCACACGAAGATTGAAAATACGGTGCGATATCTCGGCGTCGATGTTGAAGATGCATTGACCCTCGCGGAAGGCATCGAAGTCTAACCAGCAAATTGCGGTATCCTAGAGAGCGAGCGTTCTAGCCGTGACGGAACGTCCGCTCTCTTTGTTTGACCCCTAAATGCGGACAGTCTCCAAACGGCCATTCTGACCAAAGGCGGTCGGCAAGAAAATGGGCTTGCCATGATTAATCACTGGTGTTTAAGACGTCTCAGCAACCGGATTGGGAACCGAACCGGGCCCGAAAATCGGCTTTGGGGCTACGATCGGGGCTTAAGTTTGATCGAAATCGGATAATTTTTTTCCGTTTCAATTCATAGCGTTAGAGGCGGGTTTCCCGCTACCGGCCTATTTTCATCCATCCGGACAGCCGACATGTTCTGCCGCCTTCCGGTTCAGGCGCCCGGCAGGTTCAGCAGCCGTTTGGCAATAATGCTGAGTTGGACTTCGCTGGTGCCGCCTTCGATTGAATTGCCCTTGGTTCGCAACCATTCTCGCGCCGGTATGCCAAAAGCGGTGCGTTCGCTTTCCCATTCGAGCGTGGCGGTGCCGCCGAGCGCCATCCGCAGTTCGTGGCGGCGCTTGTGCAATTCGGTGGCGGCATATTTCATCAGGGACGGCTGCACGGGGTGCGCCCGGCCGCTTTTCAGCTCGTCGACGAAGCGCTCGCTCATCGCGCGAAAGGCGAGTGCGTCGACGTCGAACGCCGCGACCTCCGCCCGCAGGATGGGATCGGCCGCAAGCAGATCGGCAAATTCGGCGCCCAGCCCCTCCTCGGGGCCGAGCAGGCCGATGCCGGCGATCATCTCCCGTTCGTGGCCGAGCAGGAATTTCGCGACGTCCCAGCCTTTGCCGACCTCGCCGACCACCTGATCCCTGGGAACGCGGACGTCGTCGAAGAAGGTTTCGCAGAAGGGCGACAGGCCCGAGATCAACCGGATCGGCCGCGTCGTGACGCCCGGGCTGGCCATGTCGAACAGCAGGAAGCTGATCCCCCGATGCTTCGGCGCGGCGGGGTCGGTGCGCGTCAGGCAGAAGATCCAGTCGGCCTTGTCGGCATGGCTGGTCCAGATCTTCTGGCCGTTGACCAGCCAATGGTCTCCCTTGTCCTCCGCCCGCGTCTGCAGCGCGGCAAGGTCGGAGCCGGCGTTGGGTTCCGAATAACCCTGGCACCACCGGATCTCGCCGCGTGCGATCTCGGGAAGGAACCGGCGCTTCTGCTTTTCGGTGCCGAATTTCAGCAGCGCCGGGCCGAGCATCGAGATGCCGAAGCTGAACAACGGGTTGCGCGCTTCGATACGCGCCAGTTCCTGCTTCAATATCCGGCATTGCCCGGACGAAAGGCCGCCCCCGCCATATTCGACCGGCCAGTCGGGAACGGTCCACCCACGCGCTGCCATCGCCTCCATCCAGCGTCGCTGCGCATCATTCTTGAATTCGGGGTTGCGGCCGCCCCAGCAGTGATCCTCTTCGCCGTCGGCGGGGCCGCGCATTTCAAGTGGGCAATGGGTGTCCAGCCATGCGCGGACCTCGCGCCTGAACGGCTCGTCCGCATGGGAATCGGGCATATCGAGGGCTCGTTTCGTTCGGATCAGGACGCCGCGGCGGCGGTGTGCCCCTGGAGCGCGTCGAGCCGGTCGCCGCTTAGCCCCAGATCGCCCAGCACTGCGCGCGTATCAGCGCCAAGACTGGGGACGCCGGTCGGAACCGATCCGTCGGGCATCATGCGGAACGCCGCGCCCGGCACCGGCACCGAGCCGCCATCGCGAGCCAGTTCGGCGAAGACGATGGCGCTCGTCTCGTCGGCGCGCTCCTCCTGATAAAGCTGTTCGACGCTGCGCGCGACGCCGCACGCGATGCCGACCTGCTGCAATTCGGTGAAGGCCTGCTTCGAACTGCGCTCGGCGAGCCAGGCGGTTACGGCCTTCATCACCTCCATGATGCGCGCGGGATTCGACGCGAGGTCGAGCTTCTCACCCTTTTCGGGTATCCATTCGGGGTGGCCAAGCAGGCGGAACAGCGCGCTCCACATGTCGGGCGCGCCGGGCGCCAGGAAGATCGGCGCATCCTTCGTCGGGAACATGTCGAACATGCCGAAGCCGGAGCCACGCCCGGCGACCTTACCCTTCACCCCTGCCGAGGGGATGTGATAGCTGAGCTGCGAAGTCATCGATTCCATCATCGAGAGCGAGACGAAGCGGCCCTTTCCGGTGCGGCGCTGTTCCCACAGTGCGCACATCGCGGCGAAAGCGGCGTTCATCGCAACCGAATGATCAGCCATGAAGAAGGGGCTGGCGAGGGGCGGGCCGTCGATCGTCGCGTTGAGCGCCGCAAAGCCGCTCATCGCCTGGATCGTCGGATCGAATGCCAGGAAATCGCGGCGCGGATCGTCGGCGCCATAGCCGGTGATGTGAACCATCGACGCCGCCGGATTGACCTGTTGCAGGCGACCGAAGCCGAACCCCAGCTTTTCGGGTATGCCGGCCGCATAGTTGGTGACGACGATGTCGGCCCAGCCGAGCAGCGAGTCGAGGGCGGGGCGGTTCGCCGGATCGCGCAGGTCGATCGCGACGCTGCGCTTGCCGCGGTTGTGGCAGGCGAAGGCGAGGCTTTCGCCATTGTCGGCGAGGGGAGGCGATTGCCGCCCGGGATCGCCCGACAGCGGCTCCAGCTTGACGACGTCGGCGCCTTGATCGGCGAGCATCATCGCGCAATGCGGGGCCGCGATATAATGCCCGATTTCGAGTATCCTGACTCCCGCCAGCGGTCCGTCCGGCAATGTGCTGTCATTCGCTGACGTCATATCGTCCTCTCACCTATCCCTCGAGCGCATTCGGTTTTGATGGGTCTGCCCCGGAAAAATGGGCCGGCGCCGAAAACGCCGGCCCGAGGCGGCCCCGCCAAGCAAGGAAATCAGGCGGCAACCAGATGCTTGGGATAGCGCAGGTCGGGCGCGAGCCCTTCGCCCATCATGTCGATGTAATTTTCGCGCAGGAACGCGTCGAACGTCGCCTGCGGCAGGTTGGCGGCTTCCATCGAGGCACGGAACCGTTTCATCGGATCGGTGCCGCCCTCCGGATGCGGATAATCCGACGAATACATGCAGATTTCCGGTCCCGAATTGGCGATGATCCAGCCGGTGTCGTCGGTGGGGTAGGGCGTGACGCGCACCTGGCGGCGGATGATCTCGCTGGGCGTCGCGGACAGCTGGCGCAGCCGCTCCTCGTGCCGCGAAAAGGCCAGGACACTCGAATCGAGCAGTTTCATCAGGCTGGGCAGCCATGACGCGCCGAGTTCGATGACCCCGAACTTCAGCTTCGGGAACTTGCACATCACGCCGTCGAACATCAGCGCCGACAGCGTGAGCAGGATGGGATGCGGGATGGCGATGAGGCCCAGCGAATTATGATCGCCGTCGCCGCCGCTCACCGTGTCGTTCACATTGGCGCGGCCCGTGAACTTGTACCCCTGCGGCAGTTCGGTCCCGGCGATGTGGAAGACGATCGGCAGGCCGGCTTCCTGCGCCATCGCCCACAGCGGTTCGAGGTCGATATGGGCGTGCGAATGCGTCGCCGGCGGATGGGCCGGGATCATCAGTGCCTTGGCCCCCAACTCGATCGCATAGCGAGCCTCCGTCACGGTGCGCTTCATGTCGGCGATCGGGATATAGGCCGTCGGCAGCAGCCGCGGGTCGACCGAGCAGTAATCGACCATCATCCGGTTGTGCGCCCGCGCCGAGGCATAGGCGAGGTCCATGTTCGGACCCTTGTCGAAGTCGAAGTTGCGCAGGCACAGCGAGGTGAAGATCAGCTGGCTGGCATAGCCCTGAAGATCGAGCACATGCGGGCGGTCCTCGGCCCGGAAGGCGCCGAGCGCTTCATACATCTTGCGCCTGTGGACGTTCTCGTCCGCGCCGGCGCGGAATTCGGGATCGTCATGCTTCGCCGCCCATTTGTCGAACGCCCCCATCTCGATCAGTGGGGCCATGCGCGCGCGGAACTCGCGCTCCTGGTTGCGTGCCTCGTGATAGACTTCGAGCATGCCGGGATCGAAATAGGGATCGAGGCAGTCGGGCATTTCGACGATATGGGCATCGGCGTCATGGACGATCTGGTTTTCAACATAAGGCATGTGCATCTCCTCTGGCTTGCGCGGGGCAAGGCTATCCCAATCATATATTTATAGTTGAATCATAGCACTAATTCATAAGGCGGCAAGCCCCGAAGCGGTCGGTTCCGGCGCCCGGTCCGTCCTTTGGGGCGACCCTCATCTAGAAGGCCTTCGAAAGGCGAACGCCGATCAGGCGCGGCGCGCCGACGTAGCCGACATGACCGCCGGCGCCGAAGGGCAGGCCGTAGGTGAAGAGCAGATATTTCTTGTCGAACAGATTCTTGGCAAAGACTTCGACACTGAAGCCGTCGTCGGTTTCGATCCCGACACGTGCGTTCGCGACGCCATAGGGCGCGATGCGCGAATTCGGGTCGAGGTCCTGCGCGACGTAGGAATCGCTCTTCCATGCGTAGTCGAGCCGGAGATAGCCATCGAGACCGGTGGTGATCGGCGCGGAGAAGCTGCCCCCGATATTGAGATTCCACTTCGCCGATCCGTTCAGGCGCTGGCCCGACAGGTCGCACGCGCCAGCGACGCCGGTGCACTGGCCGTTGGTGAAATCGGTATAATGCGCGTCGACATAGCTGCCCCCGAAGAACAGCGAGACGTGCCGTGACGGCGCCCACTGGCCTTCGACTTCGATGCCCTGGGTGGTGAATTGCTCGGCATTGGCGGTGATGTAGCGCGTGCCGTCGAACGCCGTCGTCTGGAAGTCATTATATTCGGTGTAGAAAGCAGCGGTGTTCAGGGTGAGGGTGCGGTCGAAGAAAATTCCCTTCAGACCGATCTCGTAATTGATATTGGTCTCTTCCTCGAACATCAGGCCCGACAGGCTGGACACGCGCGTCATGGTCATGCCGCCGGGCTTGAAGCCGCGCGCGACGCTGACATAGGTCGTCACCTCGGGCGTCCAGGCATAGCGCAGGTCGGCCTTCCAGGTGAGTGCCTTGTCCGTGCGGCTGCGATAGATCTGCCCGAAATTGGGGTAGATATAGATCTGGGACTGCTGGTCGAAGCTGAACTTCTGCGGTTCCCATGTGTAGCGGGCGCCGAGAGCGGCGGTCAGCTTGTCGGTGAGCTTGTATTCCGCCTGGCCGAAGATGGCGTAGGTGCGGTCTTTGACCCGCGAATCGGTGATCGCCGCCTGTCCGGTGAGCAGCACGGGTGGCAGCGGATCTTTGCCGATGTGCAGATCCTCGTAGTCACGCGATCGCCGGTCATAGAAGAACAGGCCGGCGAGATAGGTCAGCGGCTGGTCCGCGGGCGAAGCGAGCCGCAACTCCTGGCTGAACTGGCTGTGCTTCTGATAAATCAGGAAATCGTTGAGGAAATTCCAGTTCACCGAATCGGGGTCGTTGATCGAGCGAACGGTCCACTGGCGCCATGCGGTGAGCGACGTCAGCGTGTGATCGCCGACGGCGACGTTGATTTCGGCGCTGACGCCGCCGCCTTCGTTGGGATTCGTGCTGAGCCCGTCCTGAATCGTGATCCGGCTGTATGGCGAGCCGGGGGGCACGGTGACGGGATAGGCCCCCAGGCCGGTCGCGGGCGTGCCCGTCACCCGGGTGAAGACGGCGCTGCAGCAGATCGACGTTTCCTTGTGGTAGTCGGCCGACAGCAGGACGTCGATGCCGTCGTCGGCATAATAGAGCTTGCCGCGGACGTTGAACTTGTTCTCGGTATCGACCCTGCGGTCGAGCACCGAATTGTAGAGAAGGCCGCCGCGCGTGCTCTTCGCGGCCGAGACGCTCAGGCCCAGCTTGTTCTCGATCAGCGGCGCGGTCGCATAGCCGCGCGCTTCCAGCGTATCATATTCGCCGATGACAACTTCGGCCCGGCCCGACAATTCGGACAGGTTCGGCTTGCGCGTGATGATGTGGATCAGGCCGCCGGCGGTGTTCATGCCGAACAGCGTGCCCTGCGGGCCGCGCAGCACCTCGATGCGCTCGATATCGAGGAAATCCTGCGAGGACGCCATGCCGGTCCGCGCCATGAAAACCCCGTCGATGAAGACGCCGAGCGACGACTGGCGGCCGGGATTGCCCTGCACCGAACTGACACCGCGCATGTTCATCGTCGATGCGCGGGCATCGCCGAGCTGCAGCGACTTGAAGCTCGGCGCGATGCGCTCGATGTCGTGGAAGCTGGTGATCTGCTCTTCCTCGATCCGGTTGCCGCCGATGACGGTCACCGCGATCGGAACGTCCTTCACATTCTGCACTCGCTTCTGGGCCGTGACGACGATGTCGCTCGCTCCGCCCCCGGTCGCTGCCATGTCGGCTGGCAAGGCGGCGTCCTGCGCCTGAGCGGCGGAAAGCGGAACGGCGAAGGTCGCGGAGACGAACAGCAGGGCGCGCAGGCGCCGGAAATTATCTGACATTTAGGCCTCTCCCCAGAGACATGTTGTGTTTGCCTCGTCGCGCCGTGTCGCCGTCTCGCAGCGGGATTCGGTGCAACATGTCGACGATAAAGCTATTAATTAGTGCACTCAATACACTAAATTGATGCAAGCGAAGTTTTTTTCTGTGCCGGCTCGGGCGTTTCCGCTTCGCGCTCCGCCGTCCGGTCGCGTTCGTCGAGTTGGCGGCAGATATCGGCGTGGGTCGTGGCGTCGAGCCGGTAACCGCGAATGACCCATGCGGTCAGCAGGCCGGTTGCGGCGGGAACGATCGCATAGAGGAAGCCGAGCAGCCACAGGCTCTCCGTGCTGTTGCGGGCGCCGAGCGCGATGTCGAAATCCGCAAGGCTGAGGGCATAGAGCGCGAGCCCGGTCATGACCGCTGGCCCGATCTTCCCGATCGACGACAGCAGCGACAGCAGCAGCGACAGGCGATCGACCCCCGTTGCGAGCCGGACCTCGTCGGCGACGTCGGCCATCATCGACCGGATGAGGATCGGGCCCGCATTGCTGGGCAGGCCGGCGATCGCCATTCCGGCGAGGGCGAGCGGCACATTGCCTGCCGGGACCAGCAGGATCGCCGACTGAACGACGGCATAGGTCAGCCCCGACCACAGCAGCGCGCGATGCTTGCCCGTGCGTTTCGCGATCCGGACCCAGATCGGTGCGCCCAGCATGCCGCCAATGAAATAGGCGAGCAGTGCCAGCCCGGCGAGGTCGCGCTCGATCAGCTTGAGGCTGTCGAAAAAGGCGAAGAGCAACGCCGCCGCGACCGATGGCCCGATGCCCCACACGATGTCCGCGGCGATCAGCCGGACCACGAGCCCCCGCCGCAGCAACGCGAACAGTTCCGACCGCGAAGGGCGCACCAGCATCGGCCGGCGGGGCGGTTCGCCGACCGCGGCGATCGCCAGCAGCGCGGTGAGCGGCAGCGAGGCGATCATCAGCCAGCCCATCGATTGCACGGCGTGCGGTCGCTCCCAGCCGAGGGTGAGGCTCAGCACGGGGGGCAGCGCCATGATCAGGAACATGCCGAGCACCGAAAAGACCATCAGCCAGCCGAAGATGTTGGACCGGTGATCGTAGGAGCGCGCCGCCGAGGCCGCCCACGAGATGTGCGCCAGATAGCTGACCGACTGCCCGACGTTGGCGGCGGCCAGCCACAGGAAGAGATAGGCGCCCGACACGCCGACGGGGGCGTTATAGAGCATGTAGATCGCGATCGCCGCCAGCGGGATGCCGCAGACGAACCATGTCCGGTAGCGCCCCGTGCGGGGATGGCTGCGATCCATCATCAGTCCCAGCACGGGGTCGAACCCGATGTCGGCGATCCGCACCGTCGTCAGCACGAAGGCGACGACCGCCAGATCGACACCGAGGTCGCGGGCATAATAATCGGGCAGATACATCAGCACCGGCAGCAGCATGGCTGTCAGCGCGAAGCACGGGCTCGCGAAGGCCATGGTCCGCCAGCCGTGCAGGGCGTTGCGCCGCTCCGCCGATTGCTCACGGCCAGGGGTGGCCGTCGATGCGTCTGTGGTCACATCCTCTCCCGCATGTCGTTGTTGTTTTCGCGACCATGTGCGAAAGCCGCGGACTGCGCAATAAAAAGAGTGCACCAATTATGTTTCCGCGCCTCTTTCGGCCTTTTCGACCGTCGACGGGGCATTGAAACGAGGGATTCCCCATTTTATAGGACTATCATCGTACCTTATCCGGACTCTACGAGGGAATAAGCCTTTGGCAACCAGAACGAAGACGCCGCGCCGCGAGCGCGAACCCGTCGCCAAATCCCAGCCGATCCATGTTCCCAAGGCGGCCGAGATCATTGCCGAGAAACTGCGGCGCCGTATCGTTCTAGGCGAGCTCAAGGCCGGCGACGCACTGCCCGCAGAAGCGGAGATGATGCTTGAGTTCAGTGTTTCGCGTTCTTCGTTGCGCGAGGCGTTCCGCGTGTTGGAAGCCGAATCGCTGATCGAGGTGAAGCGCGGCGCCGGTGGTGGGGCGCGGATCAAGCTGCCCAAGGACGAGATCGCGGCCAAGTCGATCGGTACCCTGCTGCAGATTCGCGGCGCCTCGCTCAAGGAAGTGCTGGAGGCGCGCCTGATCATCGAGCCGCCGCTGATGCGCGCGCTGGCGACCACGCGCACCGACGATGACCTGAAGGCGCTCCGCGACCATCTGGCCAAGGAACGCGACAATCTGGAGAATTTCAACGTCTTTGCGCTGGCGACCGCCGAGTTCCACCGCATATTGATGCAGCGCGCAGGCAATGTCGTGCTGGCGCTGATGACGGGAATGCTCGACGACATATTCCGCCGTCACGTGACCCATTTCATCGCCCGCGCGCGCGAGGATCAGCTCGAGCTCAACAAGGTGGCGCTGGCGAACCACACGTTGCTGACCGACATGATCGAGTCCCGCAACGCCGAGGCCGCGGCCGCGGTGTGGCGGCAGCATATGCAGCAGCTCAAGGACATTGTGCTCGGCGAGCTGGGCGAGGCGTCGGTGCTCGATCTGTATGGCGGCCAGTTGATCTCGCAATAATATAGTGCTATGATTGCACTATATTATTGCGGGAGGGTCCTATTTCCTATCGTCGTCACGCATCGGCCTGCGCCGAATCCGCCGCACCTGCGCCGCTCGGGCGGCCGGATCGCGCCCCATGACCGCCGCGCGCCACGCCTATGTGTCGCCCGGCTGGCGCGATGCGATGCGCGCGATCCTGACCGCGCTGGTCGACCGGCATCGGCACGATTTTCCCGACGCGGACTTCCGCATGTGCGAGGTGGTGACGGCGGTTCCGCCGGACGGCGGGACCGTGGTGCTCGCCGCGCGGATCACGGGCGAGAGCGTCGAATTCTTCGATACGGAGATCGACGCCGATGTCGTCGTCCGGGGCGACCATGACGCCATGCTGCCGGCGGCGCGACTGAACCGGCGCCGTGCCACGCCCGAGGAGAATGCGGCGCAGGCGGCGCATGCCATGGCGATGGCAAAGGCCAGTAGGGTTTCGATGCAGGGCGACATGGGCAAGGCGCCGAAGCCGCTGCTGCGCGTACTTGCAGAGATGCACGACCAGTTGGCCGACATCACCCTTTAAGGCGTGTGGGGATTCATCTTGCGACTGTCCTTTATCGTGTGTCCCCGCAAAGGCGGGGACCCATCTGCGGTGGTTTCGAGATGGAACCGGCCGAAGATGGACCCCCGCCTTCGCGGGGGAACACGGCTTTATACAATATCGCGGCGATAGACTCTGAATCCCCACAGACCTTAGG
>NZ_MEFH01000026.1:0-11274 GCF_001725095.1 Sphingopyxis sp. SCN 67-31
GCGCTGCGCGCGGCGTCGCCCGCGGCGCCATCGGCCTCGATGTCCGAAGGTACCTCCCGGCGATGGGCGATGGCGCCCAGCGCATGGTTCATCGCATAATGCGACACTTGTTCGGTGATCGGCAGTCGTTCGGCCTCATAGGCATCGAGCAGGTGATCCCCACCCCACCCGTTCAACGTCGCCGCGAGCAACCAGGAAAGGTTCATCGCATCGGCGATCCCGGCATTCATGCCATAGCCGGCATAGGGCACCCACAGATGCGCGCTGTCGCCGCATATGAACAGGCGCCGGTCGCGGAACTTGTCGGCGATCAGCCGGCGGCCGATCCAGTCTTCGTTGGCGATGACCTCATAGTCGAAGTCGGGACCGACGCCCAGGATGGTGCGGATCGCGGCGTCGCGATCGATCGCGTCGAAATCCTCCTCATGCTCGTACAGATAGCAATGGATCAGCCATTTTTCCTTGCCGTCGATGGCGAAGGTATTGCCCGAACGGCGCGGGTTGAGCGACAGGTTCATCCAGCCGGGACGGCCGTGCATCATGGCGAGAAGCCCGGGTGCGCGAATATAGGTCGACTGGACGCGCTGGACGACGGGATCGCCCGAAAGCGTCGCACCGATCGTCTTGCGCACCAGCGAGCGCCCGCCGTCGCAGCCGATCAGATAGGCCGCGCGCGCGCGCTCTTCGCTACCGCTGTCGAGATCGCGATAGACTGCGGTGACGCCATCAGCATCCTGCTGCGCCTCGACCAGCTCGTGACGGTTGAGAATGGTAATGAGCGGATGGGCCGCCGCGTGCGCGAACAGGATCGGTTCGAGATAGATCTGGTTGATCCGGTGCGGCGGCTCCGCCGTCGGCCACCAGGTATCGGCGCCTTCGAAGTCGGTCCAGCGTTCGGCGCGGGCCGGAATCGCGATACGCGTGATCTCGTGCCCCTGCGTCACCGTGGTCCGATAAACGCAGTCGTTTGGATAGTCGGCGGGCAAGCCGCCGGCGCGAACATCGTCGGCGATGCCGAGCCGGCGGAACGCCTCCATCGTGCGCGCCGCGACATGGTTGCACTTGACGCTCGGCGGTTCGCCCGCGCTGCGGCGCTCGACGATCGTCGAGCGGATCCCGCGCCGCGCGAGGTCGAGCGCCAGCACCATGCCGACCGGGCCGGCACCAGAAATGAAAACCCGATTTTCGTTCATTGCCATTCCACAAAGGCGCAGGAAGACCCCGTCCCCCCCTCGGTCCGATAAAGCGGCTGATATCCGACCACCGACATGCGTAGCCCCGCCTCGCGCATCGCCGCCGACGTCGCGATCCAGCTCTTGCACTCCGACGTCCCCGCCATCAGTTCGGCTTGCGGAATGCCGCACAGCGCATCGCGATCGTCGCGCGCCAGCGCATCGAGAAACCAGCGGTCCCACTCTTCGTCGACCACGAAGTGCGTGAGCCCGCCCGTCGTCAGGATAGCAACGCGGGCATCGCTGTCCCACGCGGCGATCGCGCGGGCGACCGCGGCGCCGAAATCATGGCAGCGCGCCGCCGGAGGGCTGTTGTCATAATACCAGCAGTTCACGTCGACGGGGACGTTCGGCTTCACCCGGTCGCGCAGCAAATTCTTGTACAGGAAACCATAGGCGTGCGGCAGGCCGTAGAGCAGCGACTTCTCGTTCCGCACCGTCGGCTTTTCATGACACAGCGTCACGTCGAAGCCTTCCTTGCCCACCACATGCCGGGCGATATGCTGGCCCAGCGTGCGGTGGCCGGGAAAATTGACCTGATCCTCGGGCAGATGCCCGTGATCGGAGATTTCGATCCCGACCGGCAGCCGCGCATTCTGCTCGGCAGTGCGCGGCAGATTGGGCAGTTCATCGGCGGCCACGACCGCAAAGGCGGGGACGATCTCGGAGAAGAATTCGTTCTGATCGTTGCCGATCATCACGACGACATCGGGATCCACTTCGGCAAAACGCGCATGCAGGCGGTCGATCGCATCGAAACTCGCTTCGAGGGCGGCGCGGCGGGTGGCGAGATCGAGCCTGTCGGCGAGCCTTTCGGGCGCGCGTTCGGCCTCGAGCTCCGCATATTTGAGCTTGCGCCCGCGGAACCAGAGGGGGATGCCGTCCGCGCGGTCGCGCGCGGCCCGGATATCCCAATCCTCTGCCATCGTATGAAGCTGCGGCGTATGCGCGCAGCCGATTCCCAGCACGATCTCGGCCAAGCCGTCCTCCCGTCGCGTCCCTGAAGCCCGAGTTCGATCAGGCGATGATCTTGATGCGGTTCGACAAGCGGCCCAATCCCTCGACTTCCACGTCGGTCAGCTTGCCGTCGTAGAGATTGAGATAGGTGCCGATGTTGCCGCGCGGATGCTTTTCGGTGCCCTTCGACGCGGTACCCGTGTGCAGGCAGTCGCCGACCTCCATCGTGAACCATTTGCTCGCTTCGGAGATCACGCGTTCGACCGGGAAGAAATAATTGGCGGTGCTGTCGTCGGCATAGCATTCGCCGTCGATGTAACCGCGGACACGCAGCACATTCGGATCGGGGATTTCATCCTTGGTGGTCAGCCACGGCCCCATGGCGGCGAAAGTGTCGGCGCCTTTCGACTTGCTGTGATAGATGAACAGCAGATAGGTGTCCTCGTCGCCCTCGAACTTCGGGCGCCACGCGAGGTGATGCGGTTTGATGACTTCGGGCCGCTGCTTGAGCGCGATCGAATCCTGCGAAAATTTGACTCCGCTGGCGGTGACGTCGTTGGTCAGCGTGTAGCCGAAGACATAGTCGAGCGCCTTTTCGGGCGGGACATTCTTCGCGGTCTTGCCGAACACGACGACCGGTTCGGGTTCGGGGATCGACTGGCCGTGATCCTTGAGCAGTTCGATCGGCTTGTTATGCCCGGTCAGCGCCGAACGCCCCTTAGTGAAGAACATCGGGGCGGTCATCGGCTTGACGGCATATTGGTTGAGATTGTTGTTGTTCACCGCACAGCCAAGGATCTTCGAGGCTTTGGGGCTCGGCGCCATCCAGTCGGCGTCGGCCAGATCGATCACCGGCAACCGCCCGGCTTTCGCCGCCTCGATCGCCGCTGCAGCGGCATCGAGCCCCGCGTTTTCGGCTTCGATCAGATCTTCCATCCACGCATAGTCCAGCGCGACGGCGCGGTCGTCGGCAACGCGCGCGATGACGGTCGGCTTGCCGTTCAGCCTTATCATTCCCAGTTTCATAAACAGTCCTCCTCCGGCGGCCGTCGGGCGCGCGCTGTGGTTGTCAGATGGTTTCGGTGGCGTCCTCGGCGATCATGCCCATCGCGATCTGATATTCGCGCTTCACCGCTTCGGGCTGGCCGACCTGATGCTGATAGTCGGGGCGGTTCAGGCGATAGGCGAGCGAGTCCCCCAGCGCGCGGCTTTCCTCCAGCGTCATCGAGGACGTGAACAGTTCGCGATGCTTGATCGGCATTTCGATGCAGCGGTTGGCCTCGGGATCGCGGATCAACCCCTTCGGTTCGCGCCCTTCGGCGACCGCCCTGATATTGTCGTCGAAACAGCGGCGCATCATCACGATCCCGCGATCGCTCTGCCCCAGATGCTCCTCGGTCCGGTCGGCGATGCGGCCCTGCCCCGCCCAGGCGACGATGTCCTGGTTGAGCACATGGCTGGTGATCCAGTTGCCCTGCGCATCCTTGACCGGCCCCGTCCAATAGGGAACCCGCTTCTGCACATAGGGTTCGCGATCGACGGGGACGCGGTGAAACATCCAGGTGATGCTCAGCGTATTCTCGTCATCGACCGGAATGCGCCATTCGATATGGTCGCCCAGGAAAAAGGCGTTCGGCCACAGCGCGGTCGCGCCAACCGTCCAATGCTGGTTGCTCTTGTCGGTATCTTCGCGAACGCGGCGATAGATGTGGCCATAGTCGAATTCGTCGAACTGCAGCTCGAGATGCTTCGGCCCATAGCTGCCGTCGCCGAACAGCCGCGACGACCAGTTGCGGTGCATCCATTCGAAATGAACGGGGTCGAGGCTGTTTTCCTGGCACTGGAACCAGTTGCACGGCACATCGGCATAGACGATCTGACGAAAGCCGTTGGCCCAGGTGAAAGGCTCCCAATTGGGTACCAGCGGCGCGGGATCGGGGCCCATATAGGCCCAGAGCATTCCCGCCTTTTCTTCGACCGGATAGGCTTTGGTGCGAATCTTGTCGCGGAAGTTCGCCTTGGGATTCGCGACATCCTCATAGGGTTGTTCGAGGCACTTGCCCGATGCGCCAAAGCACCAGCCGTGATAGCTGCAGCGCAGTCCGTCCTCTTCGATGATCCCGTGCAGCATATCGGCGCGGCGATGCGGGCACTGGCGGTCGATCAGCCCGTAGCTGCCGTCGCCGGCGCGGAAAGCGACGAGCAACTCCCCGAGCAAGGTCACCGGCTTGATCCCCAGATCGTCGAGCTCGGCCGAAGCGGCGAAAGGGTGCCAATACCGCCGGAGCAATTCGCCCATCGGGGTTCCCGGACCCACGCGGGTCAATCGTTCATTCTGCGCCGGACTTGCCATTGCCGCCCTCTCGTCTCCCTCGTTTTGCTGCCCTCACCTATCCATGATGTATCGACATACGCAACATATTGGTCTAATAGTTGCGTATGTCGCAACAAATTCCATCCCCCATCAGCGAACGCGACCTGCGCCGGCAGTCGCCGACCGAGGGGCTGGGCAAGATCGAGGCGGTTGCGACGGCGACGGCGATCATCGACCTGCTCGCCGAGCGCGGCGGCAAGGTCAGCGTGCAGGACGTCGCCACAATGCTGGGCCTGACCAAGTCGCGCGCCTCGCGCCACCTGTCCAATCTCGAGCAATTGGGTCTGGTCCAATTGCAGGGCAGCCGCGGTTATGAACTGGGCTGGCGCCTGATGCGCTGGGGCCATATCGCCGCGAGCCGCTTCGACCTGGGCGCGCTGCTCGACGACTATCTCGTCGCGCTGGGCAATACGCTGCAGCTTACGGTCCTGCTGGCAACCGCAGCGGGCGGCGACGCGGTCGTGATGCGGTCGATCCCGGCGCCGCAGGCGATCCACATCGACGTCAAGCCCGGCCTGGTGTTGAGCCTGCCGCATTCGCCGACGGCCCGCATCGTCTTTGCCTTTCAATCGCGCGAGCGGCGCGAGGAACTGCTCGACCATCTGTGTGCGCGCGAACCCGATTTCCGGGTCGCCGACCGCGCCGTCTTCATGAAGCAGATCGCCGATATTCAGCGCCACTATGTCTGCTGGACGCGCGACAAGTTCAACCTGGGTCATGGCGCGGTGGCAGCGCCCATATTCGATGCCGACCACCGACTGTGCGCGGTGATCACCGTCATGCTGCCCAGTGCCATGCTGGGCGAGGACGGCCCGCCGATCCACGTCATCCGGGCGTTGATCGATTGCTGCCGCCAGTCGTCGAGGCGCCTGAATTCGCGCTTTCACTTTCCCGACTATCCGGCGCGTTGATCGCCCGCGGCCTGATCATTCCATAAAAATTCGGCCCCGAACGCAAAGCGTCCGGGGCCAGGGAGTGCATATCCGGTCCGGCCCGGCGGCCGCGACCCTCAATATTTAACGCTGAATTCGACACCGATCGTACGCGGCGTCGCATAGAGCGCGCTGTACGGCGTCACGCTGTCGGCGGTCAGGTTGAACAGCGCGCGCTTGTCGAAGAGATTGTCGACGAACAGCTTGGTCGACCAGGTGTCGCCCTTCGACAGCGTCGCCGACACATCGACCAGCGTATAGGCGCCCGGCGTGTGGAGATTATATTGCGGGCGATAATCCGAATAGGCGATGCGGCCTGAATTCTGGACGTTCGCCGCGAGCGCCATGTCGAAGTCGCCGCCGAGGTTCCAGTGATAATTGGCATAGGCGCTGAACGTGTGGCGCGGCGTATCGGTGAATTGCGTTCCGGCGAGCGGGCTGCCGTTCATCGCCGGCTGATCCTTCAGCCATTTCGCCTTGAACAGCGTGCCGCTGAACCCGATGTCCAGCCCGCGTACCGGCCGCGCGCTGATATCGACCTCGATCCCCTGCGACCGGGCGCACAGCCCTTCGCAGTTGAGGATGCCTTCGAACGCACCGTTGTAGAACTCGCCCGAGATCTGCGTGTCGTACCAGTTGATGTGGTAGAGGGCGATGTTGGCGGTCAGATGGTTGTTGAACCACTGGGTCTTCGCGCCCGCCTCGAAGTTCCACGTATAGTCGGGGCCATAGGCATCGGGAAGTTCGGGAACGACCTTCAGCACCGTGCCGCCGACGCGATAGCCCTGCGACGCGGAGGCATAGAGCATGACATTGTCGGTCGGCTTGTAGTCGGCCTCGAACTTGAAGATCGCCTTGTTTTCCTTCGACGTCAGCGTATCGGGCGTGCCCGCCGTACCCAGACGCAGGAAGGGAACGATCGGCGTCAGCACGTCGCGGCGTTTCGCGGTGAAATAGCGGATGCCGCCGAGGACCGAGAAACGATCCGAGAATTTCACCGTCGCCTCGCCGAAAGCCGCGAACTGGTCGAGCTTGAACCGCGCCGAGCGCTGGAACCAGATCGGGTTGGTGGCGCTGGCCGGAATGACGTCGCCCGAGACGCGATCGACGTCCTGCAGGATGTTTTCGATCTCGGTATCGCGGGTCTGATACATGACGCCGGCGACCAGATTGAACGGACCATCGAACTTCGTCGCGACGCGCGCTTCGGTGTTCCACAGCTCCAGCTTCTGATGCTGGATGAAGGCCAGATCGGTCGGCGTCGCGGTGTCGGGGAAGGCGTCGATGCTCTGGAGGAAGCGGAAGAAGTCCCCCATCCCCGAATTGTCCTTGATCGCGTCGTTCTTGCGATGCTGATATGCCTGCGTCAGCGTGACGACCGCCGGCCCGAAATCATGTTCGAGGGTAAGGCCGCCCAAAACCGTCGTATCGTTGAACTGCCCCTTGGTCGGCAGCTTGCTCTGGAGCTCGCCGACCGCGGGATAGGCCACGCCGCCGATCGACGACGCCCACGGTTGCGAAAAGCCCGCGCCCGCCGATTCGAGCCGCTGGACATAGAGCTGCGAGGTCAGCGTCGTGTCGGGGCCGAGCTCGACCTTGGTGTTGAGGCGGAAGCCCGTCTGGTCGGCCTGGTTGAAATTCTTGATGCCGTGCTGGACATCGTCGACGAAGCCGCCGGTATGGACCTGATAGCCGACGAGGCGAACCGCCGCCTTGTCGCCGATCGGCAGGTTGAGCATGCCCTTCACCGACCAGCTCGGCGAGCCTTCCTTGATCGTCGCGGCGCTGAGGTCCATGCGGCCGGCGAAATCGGTCGGATCGGCTTCATTCGAAATGATCCGCACGACGCCCGCGAGCGCCGACGAACCATAGAGCGTGCTCTGCGGTCCGCGCAGGACTTCAACGCGAGCGGCATCCCACACCACGAGGTCGGTCTGGCGCCCCGACGTCAGCGCGGCGCTTTCGCCCGAACCCGAGGTCGGCAGATTGTCGTAATAGAGCCCGACGGTCGATTCCCCCGCACCGACGAGGCCGCGGATCATGATCGTGTTGAGGCCGGGGCCTTCGTTGATGACGTTCAGACCCGCGACGTTGCGCGTGATGTCGTCGAAGTTCACGACATTCTTCGATTCAAGCTGATCCGCGGTCAGCACGCCGATGCTCGACGGCGTATTCTGGACCGTCTCGTTGCCGCGCTTGCTCGCGGTCACGATGATCGGTGCCTGCGCATTGTCGTCTGCTGTCGATGCGTCCTGCGCATAGGCGGGCGCAGCCCCGCAAAGAATCGCGGCGGTCGCCGCCGATGCCGCCCAGATCGTCCGCGATTTCAAAAATGCCGACATAAAGTCCCTCCCCAGCCATCCGTTGTTTCAGACCGCCTCACCAGAAGCGGTTTCCGTGATTTGTTTCACATGTTATATATTTCTGGATGACCGACAAGCGGATTTTGCAATTTGTTTCACAGAACGCAACATTGGATCACAGTGCGCGACACATAATCGCGGGATTCACCGATATCGCGGGGCGGTTCGTAGGGAGCCTATACGGGGCCGAGCGGTCCGGGCATATTCCGTTCGATCAAGGGAATCGCGGAAAAGGCGCCGACATGCGCGCGTCTCGCCGCCTTCGATGCCGCAGCGAACCGGATCGGGAAGGGCGTCGATCAAGCGACGCGGAATAGCGGCTTACCGGCGGCCCTGCTGCATGCGCTATGGCGCTAGGGTATGAACCATTGCAGCCCGTCGGCACGCTGGCGCTGCATGCGGTCTTCGTGAAATTCGAAGGTGCCGGGAAAGGGATTGCGTTCGAGTAGCGGACGATCGGCGAAGCGCATGGCATATTCCTGGCCGCCGTAGGGACGCCAGCGGGCTGCCGACGGCGCCGCTGGTTTCCCGGTCGCGGCAAAGCTGGTCCAATAGTCGATCATCTGCTCCGCGAGCCGCACCTCGGCCGGTCCCTCCGCCGCAGGCCAGTTGCGCGACCCCGCGACCGGACGCCCGGCAATGCCGAAGACGAACGGTAGCTCGCTCGCATGAAAGGCGCAAAGATCGCGCGCGCGGGCCGCCGGGTAGCAATGATCGAAGACGTAAAGATAAGCCGGCGCTCCGGCCGCGGTCTGCGCGCGGACCAGACGTTCGGTTGCCCATCCGTAGATGGTGTCGCGCGTCGCGGCGAGCATGCTCTCCGTCCCGCCCGACGCCGGATACAGCTTGAGATAGGCGGCGGCGAGATCGCCGTAACGCTTCGCGGCCGCCGCCGCATAATCCGCCGGGTCGCCCGGCATGGCCGGCACGAGCCGCCGCTGCGATCGCACCTCGCCGCTGTTGAAGCCGGCGAGCAGCGGCACCTTCATCTGCGCGCCGCGGTCGAGGATGTTGACGAGCTGGTCGGGGACGACCACGCCATCGACGACCGGCTGCGCGGGGAAACGGGCGCGCACCGCCGCCGCCAGCAAAGCATCGGGATCGACGGCGCGCAGCGCGGCGATGTCGGCAGCGCCCAGCGCTTCGCCCAAAGCCTGCCCGCTCGCTTCGGCGGATGGCAGACCGAACGCCGCTTCGCGCAGGCGCGGCATCGCGCGCATATTGGTGCTCTGGACGATCGCCTTCGCGAACAGGCCGCGGGCTGGTGGGCTGGCGAGAAGATAGGAGACGCTGAGCGCCCCGGCCGATTCCCCCATCGCGGTCACATTGGCAGGATCGCCGCCGAAGGCCGCAATATTGCGCTGCACCCAGCGGAGCGCCGCCATCTGGTCGAGCAGGCCGTAGTTGCCCGAGACATTTTGCGGCGATTCGGCGCTCAGCCCCGGGTGTGCGAACCAGCCGAAGACGCCGAGGCGATAGTTGATCGACACGAAGACGATCTCGCGCCGGGCGAATTCGCGTCCGTCGTACATCGGGCTCGCGCTGCCGCCGAATTGCAGCGATCCGCCGTGAATCCACACGATCACCGGCGCCTTCTTCGCCCCCGCCGGCGCCCAGATGTTGAGCGTCAGGCAATCCTCGCTCTGGGGGCGGGGCGCTTCGAAATAGACGCTGTCGGCGGGATAGGCGGGCTGGACGCAGTCCGGTCCGAACTCGGCCGCCTGTCGCAGGCCCGACCAGGATGGCGGCGCTTCGGGCGGCTGCCACCGCCGCTCGCCCACGGGCGGCGCGGCATAAGGCAAGCCGCGGAATATGCGCACATTGTCCTGCCATGTGCCGGCGACGCGTCCTTCGCCGACGGTCGCCGTCGGCGCTTCGCGGGGGGCGGGTGCGGCCCCCGACAGACCAAGGACGGCGCACAGGCCGATGACGATCTTTCCAAGCGGCGACAGGCCCATCAGCGCATTTCCTCTTCCCCGCGGCGATGCTTGCCATCGTCCACCCGAGTATCTACGCTCACTTGTGAGTGAATATCAAGCCGCCAGCCGGCATTGACCGACGCGGGCGCCGCGTCACAATGTCCCGCGGTCTGAAAGCAGCGGCGGGAACAGCCGCAAGGGAGAGCCGATGACCGATCCGACGAGGCGCCATTTCATCACCGCCGCAACCGCCCTTCCCGTCGCCGCCAGCGCCGCGAGTGCGGGTGCCGCCATGACCGACACGATCGCGAGCGACCTTGCCGCCTATATCGGTTTCGGCAACAAGCGCGCAGGCGGCGCCGGCGACAATGCGTGCGGCCACTGGCTCGCCGATCAGCTCACGCGCGCCGGCTACGCGGTCGAAAAGCCGGCCATCTCTGTTCCCCATTTCGACGCCGGAGCGTGCGACATGGTCGTCGGCGACACCCGCGCCGCGCTGATGCCGCAGCCGATCGTGACACCGACCGCCGCCGGGGGCGTGACGGGGCCGCTGGTGCGCGTCGATGCGCAGGGCCGCGCCGACGCGCCGTTGGCGGGCGCGATCGCGCTCGTCGACCTGCCCTATGGCCGCTGGTCGTCGGCGCTCGCCAAGCCGGTCCGCGCGCCCGTCGAGACCGCCTTCGCGGCGGGCGCCAAGGCGGCGGTGATCGTCACCAACGGACCGACGGGCAAGATCATCGCGCTCAATGCCGATGGCCGCGCGCCGATGTTCGCGGGTCCGGTCGGTCTGCTCGCGCCTGCCGACGCCGCACCTTTTTGGGAGGCAGCGATGCGCCATGCCGCGGCGACTGTTTGCCTGACCGGCGAGGGCGGGCGGCGGGCCGCCTTCAATGTCATCGGGCGCCTCGACCGCGGCAAGGCGAAGTGGGTGGTCGTATCGACGCCGCGTTCGGGCTGGACCGACTGTGCGGGCGAGCGCGGCGGCGGCATTGCCGCATGGCTGGACCTGGCCCGCGCTATCCCGGCGCTGCTCCCCGACCACAACCTCGCTTTCCTGTGCAACAGCGGCCATGAATATGAAAATCTGGGCGCCGAGGAGGCGCTGAAGGCGGTGGCCCCCAAGCCCGACGCGACGCATTTCTGGCTCCACCTTGGCGCCAACCTCGCGGCGCGTGACTGGCACGAAGGCCTGTTCGGCCTCGCCCCGCTGGCTGGCACCGATTCGCAGCGCTATCTGGTCGTCAGCCCCCCGCTGCTTGCGACGGCGCGGCGCCTGTTCGCGGGCTTTGCCGGACTTGAAAGCCCTTACCCCAGCGACAAATTGTCGGCCGGCGAACTCACCGCGATCATCGCCGCAGGCTACCCATCGGTCGCAGGCATTTTCGGCGTCCATCGTTTCCATCATGTCGAAGGCGACGATGCGCGCTGCGTCGATGCGGGTGCGGTCGCGGCGACGACCGCCGCCTTCCGGAAGCTGCTCCTTGCCGCGGCCGCGCC
>NZ_MEFH01000027.1:0-11170 GCF_001725095.1 Sphingopyxis sp. SCN 67-31
GCCCGACACGAAGCGCTCGAAGAGCAGCTCGTGCTTGATCGGGTCGATCGAGGTCACGCCGAGCAGGAAGCAGACGCAGCTGTTCGCGGCCGACCCGCGCCCTTGGCACAATATGCCGCGGCGCCGGCTCTCGGCGACGATCGAATTGACGGTCAGGAAGTAGGGCGCGTAGCCGAGCTGGCCGATCAGGCGAAGCTCATGATCGATCTGTTTCCGGTAGGCAGGCGGAACGCCGCCGGGAAACATCCGCGCAGCGCCTTCCTCGGTGAGCGCGGCAAGCGCCTCCTGCGCCGTCCGTCCCTCCATCACCTGCTCATAGGGATATTGGTATCGGATCTCGGCGAGGTCGAAGCGGCATAGCGCCGCGATGTCGGCGGTCGCCGCGATCGCGTCGGGAAAGAGCGCAAAGCGCCTTTCCATCTCGGCCGGGCTCTTCAATGCCCGGTCCATGAAGCGCTCGCGCTTGAAGCCGAGCGCATCGATCGTCGTTTTCTCGCGGATCGCGGTCAGCACGTCCTGCAGCGGCCGACGCTCGGGCGCATGGTAGAGGATGTCGCCGAGCGCTACGCTCCGTACCCCGAGTTCCCGCGCCAGCGCGTCGAGCGCGCGAAGCCGTGCGAAGTCGCCTGGACGGCGCCGCAGTGAGAGCGCCAGAAAGGCGCGTGGGCCGAAGGCGCCGCGCAGCTCGGCGAGATCGAGCCGGGTGCGTTCGTCCGCTGCATCGGGCAGGAGGATCGCGACGATGCCTTGCGAACTGGCGGCGATGTCGGGCCAGTCGAGCCAGCAATTGCCCTTGCCGCCGCGCCCCTTGCCCAAGGACAGCAAGCGGGTCAGCCGCGACCAGGCGGCCCGATCGGTCGGATAGAGAAGGATCGAACGCCCGTCGCGCAGATCGACGCGCGTTCCGGCGATCAGCCGAACGCCGGTCGCCTCCTGGCCCGAAAGGCCGCGCACCATGCCCGCGACGCTGCCCCGGTCGCACAGCCCTAGGGCCGAATGGTCGAGGAGTGCGGCCGCCCCGAACAATTCTTCCGGCGCAGAAGCCCCCCGCAGAAAGGAGAAATGACTGGTGGCGTATAGTTCGACGTAGGTAGTGATCGGGGTCGTCATCCGAAGACGCCGTGCATATACCAGCTGAGGTCACCCGTATTGTCGGTGATCGCGTCGCCGCGGCGGAACAACCAGAAGCGCTCGCCGCTCTCCGCCTCGACCCGGAAATAGTCACGCACGGCCCACATTTCGCCCGGGCGGCGCCACCATTCGCCGTGAATGCGCTCGGGTCCATCGCCCGCGACCACGGCATAGGTCCGTCCGCGCCACGCGAAGCGGCGCGGCGGATGATCGGGCAGCAACGCCACGACGCCCAGCAACGCCTCGGGCAGCGCGAGCATACGGATGGGACGCGCCCACGACGGCCAACCGTCAGGCTTGGCCAAGGGACCGGCGCGTCCGATCGCGCGCTCGGGAACATCGCTCTCGATCGAGCGCAACCGGAACAAGGCCGCCTCGCCCGCGCGTCCGCCGAGCGCGTCGACGAGCGGAGCGAGGTCGGGCGGGCACGGGGTGCCATCGAACGCCGCGCCGCCGATCGCCTCGGCGCCGAGCGTCTCGACCTGCGGCGCCGCGAGCGTCACCGCCTCGATCCCGAGACCTGGTTCGATGCGGTCGATGCGGAGCTTGAACAGGCGGAGCAGATGGCTCGCGTCCCGCGTCGCCCGCGCCGTCCCGACCGCGATGACCTGTTCGCCCATATCGAGCCGGTCGCAGCGCAGGACCAGGCTCCGTATACCGAGCCCGCGCTCGCGCAGCGCGGGCACGAGATCGGCGAGCAGGTCGGCAATGACCTGTTCGATCGCCTCCGCCGTGCCGATCGGCTCGAGCAGCGACCGCCGCGCCTCGGGCATTTCGAAGGGAATGACCGGCACGATCGGTTCGGGCACGAACCCGCGCGCCTGATCGAGCCGCTCGACCGCAGCACGGCCGAGGCGCCGGGCCAGCGGCCCGCGCGGCATCGGGTAGAGATCGGCGATCCGCTCGATCCCGAACCGGGCTGCGGCGGCGAGCGCTTCCGGCGTGAGCCGGAGCGCCGCCAGCGGCAAAGGTGCGAGCGTCTCTCCTTCCCTCCCTTCCGGCAAGACTGTAGCCGCCCGCCCGCCATAGCGCGCGAGCGCGTAAGCGGAGCCGGGTGTCCCGGCGATCGCGACACGCGCGGAGAAGCCGAGGCGCTTCAGAAAGCCGAGCAGCCGCGCTGCAAAGCGCTCCTCGCCGCCAAAGAGATGCGTCGTCCCGGATAGATCGAGCCAGATTCCGTCGCTTCCGGACACGGCTGCTGTCGGCGTCCAGTAGCGGGCAGCATGAAGTGCGAGCCGATCGAGCCAGGCGCGGTCGGCCTCGGGATCGGCGTCGAATATCTCGAGGTCGGATACCAGCGCTCGCGCATGCGCCGCGGCCATGCCGGGCGCCAGCCCGAGGTCGAGCGCCGCCGGGCAGGCCGCGGTCACGACGTCGCGCTGGCCGGAGCGCGCGACAATGATCGTCGGACGAGCACCCCAGAGCAGTGGCAATGGAGCGGCTGCGCCGGGAGGCGGCCCGTCATCGCCGCGGAGCGCCCGGAAGACCGGTGCCGCCGCTTCGCTCCGTCGACCCAGCTCACGCATCGTCGGCCGCTGGTGCGCAGGCAAGGCGTCGAACGCCGACCGATCGGAGCGCGCCCCATCCGACGCGGCCTGCGCCCAGCGCGCGCCGGGGCGCCAGCCGCCGCCGCGCGGGACCGAACAGGCGCCCGGATTGTCGTCGACAGGTTGGGGGAAGCGCGGCGCCGCGCGCGCCGGTTCAGGCGGCGTGTCTTGCCGCCCCGCCCGCCGCAATCGCTCGACTGCGAGCTGCGGCAGGAAGAGCGAGGCGACCCTGATCATCGCACGCCTCCAGTTCGAGGGAGAAAGGCGGCCCGCCGCGCTGGCGGACGAGCTCGACCGACCAGCGCCCGCGCCCGACGCCCGGTGATGCGAGGCGCCCCGACGGCAGCGTTCCAATGCGCCAGCGGGTCATCGCGAGCGACGGATCGCCGAGTGGACATTGGCCGTAGCGCCGATAGCGACGGTAGAGCAGCATGGGCGTGTTGCCCTCGGATGCCGCGAGCTGCAGCCGCCGTGTCGCCGTCTGGTCCGCCGCCTTTACCTCGGCGATGACGCAGGCAAGCGAGCCATCGCGCAGCGCATCCTCGCACATCGCGAGCAATTCCTTGTCGGTCCGGCCCTGCGCATAAAGGACCCGGTCGGGGCCCAGCCCGGCCTGCTCCAGTCCGGGGGCGTAGAGATCGAAGCGCGTCAGCGCCCAGAGCGCCGAGACGCCGGGGGCGGCCGCGAAGCGTGCGGCAATCCCGGCGGCAAACAGCGTCGCGGCGGCATCGTCGCTCCAGCTCGCTGACGCGCCCGCGACCTCATGAAGGCCAGCGCCGTCGAGACCGCCCCCGGCGAGCAGATGATCGAGCGGGCCGACGCCGAACGGCAGCACGGGACCGCGCGACGCGGCGACGCGCGCGACCGCTTCGCGAAGCGCGGCAAGCTCGTCGGCACGCGGCCGGAGCGAAGAAATGGGCAACATGCTCATGCTGGTATCGACTCGAATGTTCTCTTTATGTTCCACCCGCACGGAACGTCCGTCAAGGCGCCTGCGACGAGCGGCTGTGGATCATTCAGCGCCGCGTCACGTTCCGCCCTGTAAAGCCGAGGAAATATATGCCGATTCCCACCGACCTTGCGCCTGGCCTCTCCGGGCAGACGCTCGCGATCTACGCCGTCGGCGCGGCGCTGATCCTCGTCACTCTGTTCAAGATTCCTTATGTCGGCCGCGTGATCCGCGCGCTTTTCTCGTTCGCACTGCTCGCATTCGGTATCTTCCTTATCCTTCAGCAGGCGCCCTTCGACCCCAATCTGTCGCGCATCACCGCGAGCCTGGGGCTCGACCGTCAGGAGGTCGTCGGCGACGAGGTGCGCATTCCGATGGGACGCGACGGCCATTTCTGGGCGAAGGCCATGATCAACGGAACCGAGCGCCGCATGCTCGTCGACAGCGGCGCGACCGTGACCGCCTTGTCGCCGGCAACGGCGGCGGCGGCCGGCGTGAAGGCAGACGCAACGCTCGTGCCGCTGCTGATGCAGACGGCGAACGGCACCATTCGCGCCGATGCGGGGACGGTGGACAATCTCACGATCGGCGGGATCGAAGCGATGAAGCTGAAAGTCGTCATCTCGCCCGGTATGGGAACCACCGACGTGCTCGGCATGAACTTCCTGTCCGCACTTGAGGCCTGGCGCGTCGAAGGACGGACGCTCATCCTCACCCCCAAGAAGGACATAGCCGGTGCCTGACGGAACAGGCCTATCGTTCGCGCATTTGAACAACAGGCTCTGACCGAGGACATCATGCGCGAACATCACAGCCGCTATTCGACCGTCTCGATCGTCCTCCACTGAACGATCGCCATTCTCATCATCGCCAATGCGACCTTCGGCGGCTGGATGGAGGACGCCGCCGACAGCGAAAAGCTCGGCTATTATCAGCTCCACAAATCGGTCGGCATCACGATCCTCGCGCTCAGCCTCATCCGTCTCGGGTGGCGGTTCGGTCATCCGTGGCCGGCGTTTCCGGGCGGCATGCCTGCATGGGAGCGCCTGCTCGCGCGCACCACCCATGTCCTCTTCTATGGGCTGATGATCGGCGCGCCGCTCCTCGGCTGGGCTGCGGCGTCGGCCGGCGGCGCGCCCGAAGTGCCGCTCTACGGCGCCGTGCCCGCGCCCAACCTTCCCCTGCCGCTGAACGACAATCTCGCCGACGAGCTAGGCGACCTGCACAAGCTCATGGTGAAAGCCATCTATGTCGTGCTCGCGCTCCATGTGCTTGGCGCACTGAAGCATCACTTCTTCGACAAGGACGAAGTGCTGCACCGGATGCTGCCGCTGTTCCGAAATCCGCGGGGCTAGGAAAGCCGCTCCGGCATCATGTTGCCGGCGTCGGTCAGCATGGCCAATGTGCGCGCATCGCGCTCGCCGCCGAACCAGCGCATGAGCGCGGCCGCGAACAACGGACGCCCGCTCATCGCCTCGAACAAGGTCAGCGACGAGCGCAGCTTCGTGGCATCCACCTCGCCAAAGACGGCCACCGGATCGCTCGCGGACAGGTCCTGAAGCGCCTCGACGCATTCGACATAGCGCGCGCCGAGAAGCGGGTGCGCGAGATAGGCCTGCGCCTCATCGGCCCCGCCAAGACCGTAAAGCTTCGCCATCGCGCTCCGGCCCAGACCCGTAAGCTGCGGGAAAATGAACCACATCCAGTGCGAACTCTTATGGCCCCGGCGAATCTCGCCGAGCGCTCGCGCATAGATTTGATCCTGCGCCTCTACGAACCGGTCGAGCCCGTCTTCCTTCGTCATAGGGCGAGGGCGCCTTGCGCGGGCGGCTTTCCATAGACTTGCGATACCTCGAGGCTCCCCTCGGGGAGCCATTTCAATATCTCGTCGGCCGGGACGCGCGGATCGAGCCAGGCCGCCCATTGATCGCGCGCGAGCGGGATGATCTGGCGATGGTGGTAGGGCGCGACGTCGGGACCGGCATCCATGGTCAGGAGGCTGAAGGCTTCGCCGACATGGCTGTCGCGCCACACGCCCGCCATGCAGAACCAGCGATGATCCTTCATCGTGAACAGCCATTTGTCCAAACGCTTCTGCGCCGGGTCGGTGGGGTCGGTGAACTCGTAGAAGCCGTCGCAGAGGACGAGGCATCGCTGCATGCCGAGATCGCGGCGCTCCGATCGCACATTATAGACCGGCTTGCCGCCTTGCCCCGGCCAGCTCCAGCGCCGGTTGACGAGCGATCCGGCGGCCGCGCCGTCGCTGCTCTTCACGATCGGCGCCGTGTCGGTGATGCGGACATCCTCGCGCGCGGGCACGTTCGGCGCGCCTTCGGGCATGTCGATATTGATCTCGAGACCGTCAAAATCCTCGGCGATCGACGCGATGTCGACCTCGAGCCTGTAATCATTGCACATGTGCGGCCGTCCCCTGGCACTTGCGACTCAACTTCGTTCTCATTATGTTCCAGTCGTGACCCTGACGCCAACCCCTTTTGATCCGGAGGCCGTAGACCGCGGCGAGCGGCTGCTCGTCCGGCGCAAGACCGATGATCCGACCAAGACCGAACTGGTCACGGCGGTATGGGGTTCCGACCCGAGATTCAACGACGGTATCAACTATCGCTTCGTCCGCACGGAGGGCCGGGCCTTCCCGGCGCGCCGCTGCCTGATCCCGGCTTCCGATTTCCGGATGGGTACGGGCGATCACCGCTACCGCGTGACGCTCGACAGCGGCAATTTCTTCTACCTCGCCGCGATCTGGGATCCGCCGCTCGCGGACTGGCCGCTCTCCTATCGCATCCTCACCATAGCGGCGGGCGCTGACATCATCCCCTATCAGTCGCGCCACGGGGTCATCATCCACCGCCGCGACGTGATGCACTGGCTCGACGGGACCCTGCCGAACGAGGTGCTGTTCGAGGAACCGCCGCGGCACAGCTTCTGCGTCGAGCCGCTGCGCGCCCAGGCCGACCTGCCCCTGTGAGCCGAGCCGCCAGCGCCGGGGCGCCCGCGCCCCAGCCCGACCTCTTCGGCCCGGCCCTGCTTCCCGGCCTCACCTATGCCGACGAGATCATCGGCGCGGCCGAAGAAGCCGAAGCCATCCGGCAGATCGAGGCGGCAGGGCTCACGCCATTCCAGTTTCAGCAATGGGAGGGCAAAAGGCTGACGCGCTCGTTCGGCTGGACCTATGATTTCCAGACCGGGCGCTTCGCGCGCGGCGAGGCCATCCCCGCATGGATCGAGCCGTTCAGGACCCGCGCCGCCGAATTTGCCAGGCTTGACGCAGACGCGCTCGAGCAGGTCCTGCTGATAGACTATGGCGTCGGCGCCGGAATCGGCTGGCACAGGGATCGGCCGGTATTCGAGCATGTGATCGGACTCTCGCTCGGCGCCCCGGCCACAATGCGCTTCCGGCGCCGGCGAGCCGGCGGGTTCGATCGCGCCAGCGCCGATCTCGCGCCGCGGTCGATCTATCATATGCAAGGCGAGGTAAGGAACGACTGGGAGCACAGCATCGCGCCGATGCCCGGTCGGCGCTGGTCGATCACGTTCCGAAGTCTGAAGCCAGCCTTCCACCAAAGCTAATCGGCGATCGTCTCGTCTTCGATCGCGGCGTGGATCATCCGATCCCAGACCTCCGCATCGCCCACCGCGAGCATCGCGGCGCTCGGCTCGCGCAGAGTCTTGAGGACCGCGAGCGCGGCATCGCTATATTCGCCCCAAAGCGCATCGACCGCCTCGCCCGCCGAGGACATGTCTCCTTCGGCGTTGCGGCTCAGCGCATGGCCGGCGAGGACGCGCGCGACGCGCTCCAGCGGCGAAGTCATCGCCCGATCGAATTCCGTCGCCAAGTGAGTCTCCTTCTACCGGCAACGCCGGCCGAACCCGCAAGTTGCGGTTCAACCCGAACTTCGCTGAGCTTCCGGTGCCAAGGACGGGACCTGCGCCGCCGCGACCTCGATCGCCACGATATTGTCGGGGCGGACCGGGAGGAGCTGCCAGATATTGGCGTCGCCCTTGGTCATCCGGGCCAGCAGCTTCGCGCCTTCCCAGAGTTCGACATGAACTCCATCTTCCTCGTTGCGGGCGATCTGAAACGCATGATCGGGGCTCTCGGCGGTGAAATCCACGCGCCGGGCCTCGGACGCGCCAGCGCCCGATATAATCAGGTGATAAGGACGCACGATGTGCTCCTATGTGACGGGAGCATGCGCTACCAGGCTCACGACATTCAATCGATCGGCCGACCGTAACAACGGGACTGCGGGTAATGCCGGAACCAAGAGAAGCCGATCTAGGGTGGAACCGCAGCCAATGATGGCAGCGTAGCACGTCGCGAACCAAAAAAGTAAGAAATCTCAATAAATTGCCGAAATTCTCCTTACTGCGCTGTAATCGCCCGGTTATAAATTTCGAGCAAACAAGCGCGGCGCCGGTCGGTTATAACCTATGATAAGACAGATCATCGGAACGGAGAATCCGGCCGGGCAACCAGCTCGAAGATATCGTCCGCTGAAAAGGCTTGGCCGTTCTCAAGGACAAGCGTGAAATGCTCGCGCTCCGCAGGCGCCGCCTCGACGAACCGGCCAAGGATGTCGCGAAGCGGGCGCGGCTCGGCGATCTCGTCCGGAAGAGGCGGAACCTCGGCGCCCCCGCTTTCGTCATGTCCAAGCGTCAGCGTACCGCGCTGGTTCCAGATATCGGGATCGTCGCTCATCATCCTGTCCTATCGTGGTTGTCCTTCACCCGCCCGGCCGGCGCGGGTATCGTCTTCCTCGCCAACCCGCGTGCCGCTTTCCGGATTATAGTCCTCCGGGATGCTGCCGCCGCTTTCGGGATCGCGCTTCGGTTCGCGGTCGAGCGTGTCGCTCGGCCGACGCGCCGCGCCCTCGGGCTGGTTCTCGGTGGAGATATTGGGGTTCTTCGTTTTCTCGGTAGGGACATCACGGACCGTTCGATCGCCACTTTCCTGATCGCCTTTCGGACGAATCTGCTCGCCGGGTCCGGTCTGGGTGCCGTCGTCGCGGGTGTGGATATCGCTCATTATCGTCTCCTATCTCCGTATCGGCCGCAGGACGCAGCGCCGGGGCAAGGCGGCGGACGCATCACGCCCACCGCCGCGCACCTCATGTTCAGAAGGGATAGTTGATCCCGTAATAGCCATAGACCTGTCGGCCATAGTCGCGGTCGAACGCCGGCTCTTCGCTCGTCGCGTAGCGCGGGGCCTTTTCGAGAACCGCCTTGTCGAGGCCGACCGCATAGCCGCCCTGGGCCACGTCATAGGTCAGGACATCCCAAGGGAGCGGATAATAGTCGCTGCCGAGGCCGAGAAAGCCGCCGAACTGGAGCACGGCATATTCGACCTTTCCGGACTGCTTATCGACCATGAAGTTGTATATCGACCCGAGCTTCTCGCCCTCGCGGCTATAGACGGCGGTGCCCTCGACCTTGTTCGAGGCGATGAGATGCTGGGTTTCGTCGGTGGCAATATCGGTTTGCACGGGAGTGTTCCTTTCACGTCCCCTCACCAAGGTTACGCACCGCGCGCCCGATCTATCCCTCGGCCTCCCATTTTGCGACGAACCGCATATCCGCGCGGCAGCCGGAACGAAAAGGCGCGGGCTGGAGTCTTCTCCTCATGCCCGATCCGACCGTCACTGCGCTGCGCGAGGCCGCCGTCCACCGCGGCTTTCGACTGGTCGCCTCGCGCAAGCGCACGCCGGGAACGGGCGACTATGGGAGATTCGGTCTCACCGACCCCAAGGGCAAGCCCGTGATCGGCATCGGAACCGACGGACTGACCGCAAGCGCCGAGGACGTGGAAGCCTTTCTCCGGCGCGGCGAACTCGACACATGGAAGCAATCGGCAACCGCTCCCGCCGCACCGATCAAGGCGAAACCGCGCGCCGCGACACCCGCTCCGGAAGCGGCGGCGGCGCTGCCCCGCCGCAGCGCTCGCCCGGCGCCGACACCGCCGGAAAGCAAGCCGAAGCCAACATGGTCACGAACGGAGCGGGTAGCAAAGCGCGCGCCCGAGCCGCCGCCGCTCGGAATCCGGCCGGCAGTCGAGAAGGACGCCCCGTCCATTGCCGCACTGCTGGGCCTTCGCGGAAAGGCGCGCGGCGAAGCTGCCGCCCGGATCGCCGCCTGCCGCAAGGCGGGCGGCGGCGTGCTTGTCGGGGAGCAAAAGGCAGTCCTCGGTTGCCTGGCCTACGTCCCGGTGCCCGCATTGCATCGCCCGCTGTCCGGCCGGATCACGACCCTCTTCGTCGCCGAGCGCCACCGGCGCGAGGGCATAGGCCGCAGCCTCGTCGAGGAAGCCGCCATGCTGCTCGCCAAAGCAGGCTGCGAGACCATCGAGGTGATGAGCGACATCGAGATCCGCAGCGCGCACGGCTTCTTCCGGCGCCTCGAGTTCGAAGAGACGAGCTACCGTTTCGCCCGCGCCCTCCCGAAAGGACGCAAGGCTTGATCACCGGCGCAGAGAGAAGAAAGGCAATACGATGCCCAAATTCATCACTATCGGTTACGGCGACGAGGCGGGCTATAATCGCACGCCATCCGACGTGCGCGATGCGGCGCACGCCCATGACGAAGCGCTCAAGGCGCGCGGCGCTATCATGGGCATAGCAGGGCGCCCCGTACAGATCCGCAACCATGATGCCCGCGGCACGGATACGAAGGAGGGGCCGTTTCTGTCTTCCAACCTCCCCCTCGCGGGCTTTGCATTGATCGACGCCGCTGATCTCGACGAAGCGATCGAGCTAGTCTCGAAATCGCCGTGCGCCGTTGCCCATGGCGTGATCGAAGTGTGGCCGCTCGAGCAAGGCTGAGAACGTTCGGAGCCACCGACGGCATCGCAACCGGCGCCGTCACTCAATGCGCAACCCCGAGACTATGCGGGCGCACCGACCTCGGCTACCGCGTCGATGATCGCGTCGCAAAAGGCCGGAAGATCGTCGGGACAGCGGCTCGTGACAATGTTGCCGTCGACCACGACCGCTTCGTCCACCACCTTTGCGCCGGCGTTCGCGACATCGGTGCGGATCGACTTGTAACTTGTCATGTTTCGACCGCTGGCCAGCCCGGCCTCAACGAGCAGCCATGGCGCATGGCAGATGGCCGCGACGGGTTTGCCCGCAGCCGCAAAACCCTTGATGAGCGCGATTGCGTCCGGATCGACGCGCAGCAGGTCCGGATTGATCTGACCGCCGGGCAGAACGAGCGCGTCATAATTGTCGACGAGCGCCTCCGATATCTTCAGATCGACCGCGACATCAACGCCCCAGTCGTCCTCGTCCCATCCGGTGATGTCCTCGGTGCCGATCGAGGCGACATCGACCTCGGCCCCCGCGGCCGTGAGGCGCTTCAGCGGCACTTCGAGCTCGGATTGCTCGAAGCCATCGGTTGCCATGATGAGAATGCGGCGGTCGGATAAGGGGGTGTCGGCCATGCTGGATGCTCCTTTGCTATCCCAACAATGCCCGAACGGCCCCGATGTTGCCCCGTCCCCCGTTCCGAGAGACCGCCGCGCCGCAAA
>NZ_MEFH01000027.1:11203-16808 GCF_001725095.1 Sphingopyxis sp. SCN 67-31
GGCGTGCGATGCGCGTGCAGCGGGTCGGCCATCGCCCCGCGATGGCCTGCACGGCGCGAAGCGCCGTGTACCCGCAGCAGGCGCTAGCCGCCGCCGCGCAAGGAAGGCGAGCCGAGTGCGCTCGCGCGGCGAGAACAAATGCGCGACCCCTGACCGAGCCTGCGAGGCCAGAGCGCGCTCATCAGATGCCGCGCTCGACATGCGGCCGCGCGGCCGTCCCGCCGGATTACCGGCGGGACGTACCGGCTCAGCCGTTCAGGCGATCCTTGACCGCCTTGGCGGCGCCGAAGCCGAGCTTCTTCTTCGCCGCGATCTGCATGGGCTCGCCGGTCGCCGGATTGCGGCCTTCGCGCGCAGCCGACGTCGATACCTTGAACTTGCCAAATCCGCTGACAGATACCTCTTCGCCCTTCGCTGCCGCATCCGTGATCGCGGCGAAGACGGCATCGACGGCCTTCTTTGCATCGGCCTTGCTTACTCCGAGCGCGGCAGCGACGCTGTCGGACAGTTCGGCGTGGTTCATGAATTTTCTCCTCAAGCGGCCGGAAGGATGCCGGCCGGGCGGGCGCTATAGCGCCGCGGGTGCGCTCGCACCATCTGCACCGCAGCATGAGCTGCGAACGGGCGAGTTGAACTCGGCGGCGGCGTGCGGCACTAGCAGCCCATGCTTCCCCACCGTCTTATCGCTGCGGCGCTTCTGCTTCTGGCGGCCGCCTGCTCGCCCGCAACATC
This sequence comes from Sphingopyxis sp. SCN 67-31, assembly GCF_001725095.1. Lineage (NCBI taxonomy): Bacteria > Pseudomonadati > Pseudomonadota > Alphaproteobacteria > Sphingomonadales > Sphingopyxidaceae > Sphingopyxis > Sphingopyxis sp. SCN 67-31. The sequence goes on from NZ_MEFH01000027.1 coordinate 11,936, forward strand.
CGCACCCGGAAACCAGCCCGCCCCGTCGAGGCCGCTCAAGCTTGCAAGCTGGAACCTCGAATTTCTGGCTCAACATAATGGCATGGGCTGCAATCCACGGGACGATAGCGACTATGCGGCAATGCGCCGCATCGCCGACGGCCTCGACGTCGATGTGATTGCTTTTCAGGAGGCCGAGAATGAGGCGGCGGCGGCGCGGATCTTCGATCCCGCCAAATATATCGTGGTCATGGAGACGCGGAAGGGTTCGCCGGGCGGGACCTGCGGCGGCAAATTCCCCGCGCAGACGGTGATCCGCCAGGCGGTCGGTTTCGCGATCCGCAAGGACATGGCATTCGATCGCCATGCCGATGTGACGTCGCTCATGCGCGGCAACGAGCAGCTTCGCTCGGGCGTCGACATCACGCTCCGCCCCGAGGGCCGCACACCGATCCGCCTTCTCGGCGTCCACTTGAAGTCAGGCTGCTTTTCCGGGAGCGAAGCGAAGGCCTGCCCCATATTCCAGGATCAGATTCCGGCGCTCGAAGCCTGGATCGATGCGGCTGCCGCCGGGCCCGAGCGTTTCGCGGTGCTGGGCGACTGGAACCGGCGGCTCGCGCTTCCCGGCGACGCGATCTGGACCGAGATCGACGATGGCGATCCGGCCAACGCCGATCTGACGCCCGCCGACGCAGGCCTGCAGCCGGCCTGCGATCCGCGCTACGACAGTTTCATCGACCATATCGTTCTGGACCGCCGGGCAGCAGCTGACCGGACCGCGTTCACCGAAACGCTCTATGCGCCCGGTGAGAAGCATTATTCGGACCACTGCCCGATCGCGGTCACGCTGCGGCGCTAGAAACATTCCGGGCCTCGAAGTAGCCCACGGAACCATCGCGCGCCCGGCACGTTTCACTTACCTGTCCAGACGAAAGAATGGCAGAATTTGATGGCATCTTCGGATGCAATCTAGGGAAGCCCCGCTGCAGCGATGTAGCGGGGCTTACCGTTTACGCTCGATAGATCAGCACAGCACGAAGCCGCGGGCGAGAAGCCAAGCGGCCCGACAATCACTCTGCTTTCGGCACATCCTCGACGCTCTCCCTGCCGTCGTCATCCGGGAGGGGAACTTGCTCCGGAACTTGCTCGGGGCCGGTCAGCAGGGAGTCCGGATGCGGATCGGGCGGCGCGCTTGCCATGAGACCTCCTATAATCGGGCCTTTCAAGAACGGTCGGCAACGCCCACGGTTCCGGCGAAGCAAAGCCGCCCCGCTGACAAGCCGCACGCCCCGGCACAAAATAGATCCAAAATGGTTTGATCTGGCGGCGGCACTTCCGTTTCGCCCCTGTTGACGATAGCGTGCCGCGCCATGACCGTGGGGGAAGAGGAATCGATCGGACCGGGATCGTTGTGGCTGCGATGGGATCCGCACGTCCACGCCCCGGGCACGATCTTCAACGACCAGTTCAAGGGCGATTGGGAAGCCTATCTTGCCGCGATCGAGGGTGCGACGCCGGCGATCCGTGCGCTCGGTATTACCGACTATTACGGGCTTGAACTCTACAAGGAGGTTCGCGCGCGCAAGGAGCAAGGTCGCCTCAAGGACTGCGACCTGATCTTTCCGAATATCGAGCTTCGGTTCAGCGTGGGAACCGCGCGGTCGTGGATCAACGCCCATCTGCTCGTCTGCCCCGACGATCCCGATCATGTCGAGCAACTCACGCGCTTCCTCCAGCGCCTGACCTTCAAGACCACGACCGACACCTTCGCCTGCAATCCTTCGGAGCTGATCCGCTTGGGACGGGTGCTCAATTCCGAGCTGACCGATGATCGTTCAGCGCTTCGCCACGGCTCCGAACAATTCAAGGTAAGCTTCGATCAACTCCGTGAAGAATATAAGGGGATGAGCTGGGCGCAGGAGAATATCCTGATCGCGGTCGCCGGGGCGAAGGGCGATGGGACATCGGGACTTCAAGATGGCGCAGACCAGGCTTTGCGCCAGCAGATTGAACATTTCGCTCACATCATGTTCGCGTCGAGCCCGGCGCAGCGTGAATTTTGGCTCGGCCGAAAAACCAGTCGCGAGCATATCTGCGAGACCTACGGCGGGCTCAAGCCCTGCATGCACGGCAGCGACGGGCATTCTGTCGAGCGAACGGGCGCGCCCGATGGCGACCGCTATACCTGGATCAAAGGTGCGGCGACATTCGACGGACTGAAGCAGGCCTGCATCGATCCCGAGGGCCGCGCTTACGTCGGGACCGAGGCGCCGCCCGCAGCCGCGCCGTCCGAGACGATCCGCCGTGTCACCCTGACGAATGCGCCGTGGGCCCCCAATTCGGTGATCGATCTCAACCCGGGCCTCGTCGCGATCATTGGTGCGCGCGGGTCCGGCAAGACCGCGCTGGCGGACATGATCGCAGCGGGCTGCGATGCCCATGCCGACCAGCTCCCTATGCAGTCGTTCCTGGTTCGGGCGAGCGAATATCTCGATGATGCGACGGTGAAGCTCGATTGGGGCAATGGCGTTGTCACCGAACGCGGCCTCGATAATGCCGCGGCGGCATGGGACGGCTACGCCCGCGCTCGATATCTGACACAGCAGTTCGTGGAATCGCTCTGCTCGCCGGAGGGAATGACCGATGGCCTGCTGTCGGAAGTCGAACGCGTGGTCTTTGACGCGCACAGTCCGACCGAGCGCGAGGGCGCCGTCGATTTTGCGGACCTTCGCGACCTCAAGGCTGCCCGGTTTCGCGAGGCGCGACGCCGCGAGGAGCAGAAGCTTGAGGAATTGTCCGACCGGATCAACATCGAGCTGGAGAAGCAATCTCAGATCTTGGCCATTCGGAAGCAGGTCGACGAGAAGAAGCTCAAGATCACCCAGCTCACCGAGGACCGCGGCAAGCTTGTCCGCAAAGGCAGCGAGGACCGGATCAAGCGCCTCGAAGCCCTGACCGAGGCGGCAAACGAAGTGCGCGCACGGGTTAGGCGCCTGACCAATCGCGAGCAGAAGTTGCTACTCGTCCAGGACGAGGTTTCGGACTTCCGGACCCATCAGGCGCCCGAAAATCTGCGCGATGCGCAAGAGCGCCACAAGGATGCCGGCATAGCCGGCGAGGCGTGGGACCCGTTTCTGACGCAGTACAGCGGCAATGTTGACGGCATCATCAACCACAATTTGTCCTCCACCCGGAAGAACCGTGACGGGTGGCGCGGGATCGATATCGCAATCACCGATCCAGCGACCCCGCTCATCGCCGACGATGCCGATCTGACGAAACTTCCCCTGGGCCGGCTCGATGCGGAAATCCGTCGGCTCGGCGATATCATAAACGTCGACAAGGAAACGCGCGAACGGTTCAATTCCCTGTCGACGAAAATCACGACCGAGACCGAATTGCTCTCGGTCCTGCAGGACAAGCTGAAGGACTATGAGGGCGCAGAGGAGCGCGCCAAGGGCCTGCCAGCAGAAAGGCAGACAAGTTACCGGCGAATTTTCGAAGCGGTGTTCTCGGAACAGCAGGTACTCAACGACCTTTACGCACCCATCCGGGCGCGGATGGACGAGGCGGGCGGGACGCTGGGGAAGCTTGCATTCACTGTCACCCGCCGGGCCGACATGGCGGAGTGGGCAAAGCGCGGCGAGGATCTGCTCGACCTTCGCCGACAGGGTCCGTTCCGCGGCGAGGGCAAATTGCTCGAGGCCGCGAATGACGAGCTTCGCGGCGTTTGGGAGAGCGGAACCGCCGAAGAAGTGACCGAGGCGCTGAAGGAGTTTCGCCAAAAATATCAGAAGAGCTTCTTCGAACATGCTCTCGCACAGCGCAGTGATGCTGCCGCATTCCGCGGCTGGCTCAAGCTGTTCGCGCGCTGGCTCTATGGCACCGATCATATCGAAGTCCGATACAGCGTCGATTATGATGGGGTGGACATCCGCAAACTTTCGCCGGGCACGCGCGGCATCGTACTCCTGCTACTATACCTCGCGCTCGACAACGCAGATGAGCGGCCGCTGATCATCGATCAGCCCGAGGAAAATCTCGATCCCAAGTCGATCTATGATGAACTCGTCGGCCTGTTCCTCAAGGCCAAGGCGAAACGCCAGGTCATCATCGTCACGCATAACGCCAATCTCGTGATCAACACCGACGCCGATCAGGTCATCGTTGCATCAGCCGGCCCACATCCGGGGGATGGCTTGCCCGAGATCGCCTATGCGAGCGGCGGCCTCGAAGATGCACCGATCCGCAAGATGGTCTGCGACATTCTCGAGGGCGGGGAACATGCGTTTCGCGAGCGCGCACGGCGCCTTCGAGTTCGCTTGGAACGATAGGCTAGCGGCGTTTCGGCCTCAAATCTCAAATGCTCCAAGAAAGTCGGCCATAATTTCCGCGGCATGTCGCTGCCGCAAGATCCGGGCGTTCAGCAGATCGGGGTCGGCCGAGACATCCGCTTCGTCGTCTTCGAAGCTTGCCACGGCGACGGGCCCGTCGCGCAAATAGCTCTCGTCGGGATTGGGGTCGCGGAAGCGAGCCGCCAAGCGGGTAAGCGCCTCGCGGATCGCCTCGGCATGCGGACCGGTCAGGGCTGCTGCGAATGCGGACTGCGCCGCGCCGACGCCACCTTCCAGATTCTCGATGCAGTAGATCAAGTCGTGCGCGTCCTTCCTCTCGAACCTCTGGTCGAAAGCAAAGGCCTTGAGACAGGTGAAGGTGACGATATCGGCGTAGCGAACAACCTCGGTGGCACGGCCCTTACCGTTCAGCAGGTCCGCCGTGATTTCGACGGTCCCGTGATGGTCGAACACCATGGACGCGTGGGGGATGTTCAACGCCGAGACATTTCCGTCCGAAGGCAGTTCCTTGACCTTGCCGCCTCCAAGTTCCGGCGAGT